>CAZKMM010000006.1:35370-39700 GCA_964553915.1 uncultured bacterium | reverse complement strand
CGGAATGATTAAAAGAGTTAAGAATTTTTTTTCCTTTGTCCAATCTCCTTCAGGATTGATTATTTTTTTGAGGATTGGTTTCTGGTTAATTTTAGTTTCCTTTCTGCTCAGGTTTTTTTCTCTTCCCAAAATTTTCTGGGCACTGGAAAAATTTCCGCCAAAACACATAAACCTCCCTCCCAGAAAACTGGTGGATTTTACCAGCTTCTGGCTGGAGAGAAATTTCTGGATTCTTAAGCCCAGCTGTTTGAAACGCTCTTTGGTGCTTTACCGATATTTAAATGCCCAAGCTCTGCCGGTAAAGTTCTATCTGGGAGTAAAAAAAGAAAATGACCAGCTTAAAGGACACTGCTGGCTTACCTTAAATAATCAATACCTTCTTCCTGAGGAGGAGCCGGGATGGAAGGTAATTTACTGCTACCCTGAAGATAGAAAAAAAGCTCCGGAGAAAAATCTTCTGAAAATTATTGATTGACTCTTCTTACCTGAAAAATCCGATACTCCCCAATCTTTGCTACCAGCTCAATTAAATGCTTTTTTATAACAGTTCGGTCAAGAAAACCGAACCACTTATACATTTCCTGAACCCCGGGAACCTGAAAATCATTATCCAGCCAGACAATCCAGTCGGGCTGGAAGTCAAGAAAATCTCGCTTCTTGCCACAACTCTGAAAAAATTGTTTCTGAAAATCTGAATCTACCTGCCCGGAATAAACATACCTCCAGAACCGTTCACAATAATGGGTCTCACGAAAATGAACATAATCCTGCAAGGGCAGGTCTCGGAGAAGCCAGGAAAGCTGGTCATCTCTTCGGTCGGGAATTAAAATTCTCTGTCTCTCTCCCTGAATTTTATCCCGAAAAAACTCTGCCAGCTTTATCGCCTGACGCTGAAGCCTGGATTCCCGTTTTAAAAATGAGTATTCCAGCCGATAAATCTGCCGGGCAGACCAGAAAAAATATCCCCCAGCAAAAAGTAAAAATAAAATTATCACTCCCTGCTGGCTCCATCTGGTTCTGGAAAGCTCCCAGAGCCGGTGAAATAAATAAACCGGATAAAAGGTTAAACATAAACCAAGCAAATAATAAAAGCGCATCTGAGGGTATATACCGCCCACAATGGAAAAATATAAAAACAAAAATAAAAGCACAGTTAAAATTATCAGAGGATTTTTCCAGATTCTCTTTCTCTCCTCATAGGCATAAGCAAAAAATCCTAAAATAGAAATCAGGAGAATCAGCAAGCTAAATTTTCGGGAAAGAAAAAGTTTGAAGAAATATAAAGCTTTTAAGGCACCAATATAAGCTCCAGCACCGATGATTCTATCATAACGGGTAACCTGAAAACTATGGAAAAAATTATGATTTAAATATAAATCTTTACCAGACCAGAGCAAAACTGAAAAAACAAAAACCATCTCTGCACATATCCAGCGGAGAATTTCGCTCTTTTTTCTAGGAAAAAGCCAGAAGAACAAAGGAATCGCTAAAAGCCATAACTCCGGACGAGCCAGCCCCCCGAGAAATCCAAAAAGGCAATACTTTCCCCATCCCCTTCTTTCCTCGGCAACCTGAAACCCATAATAAAGCGCAAGAAGAAAGAAAAATCCTGCAGGAATCACTGTGATTCCCCGGAGAGCGTTGGAGAACTGGTCCGAGGCAAATCCTACCATCAGGCAGGAAATGAGCGCCCAGCAGAATTTTAAGCGAACCCTTGCCAGAAGAAAAAAAGCAAATACCACTCCCACAGAGAATAAAATTGCTATCAGCTGGTAGGCAAAAGGACCTCCGGCAAAAGCGAGAAAACCCAGCATCAAAGAATAAGGCTTATAAAACCGATGCGGAGTGGGATAAACCGAACCGGATTTAACCACCCGATAGATATATTCCAGAGCAGAATATTCATCATTAATTAAAGTGGGATATAATTTAAAAAACCAGTAAAGAAAATAAATCAAAACCAAAAGGCTAATCGCTCCAGCAAAAAAAAGCTCTCTTTTTCTGAAAAAATCTTCAGACCTGCTCATTTAAATCAATCTTTCCCACCCAGTCTTTTAAAGAAGAAATCCCCTGCTCCCTGAAATAACGCTTGATTTCTTTCAGAGCCTTAATCGGTGCCAGAGGGTCAACTAAAACCGCGGTTCCCATCTGCACGCCCCGGGCACCAAGCAGGAGAAACTCTAAAGCATCTCTTGCAGAAAAAATTCCTCCGCAGGCAATTACCGGAATATTTACCGCCTGAACCACTTCCCAGACCCCTGCCAGTGCCACTGGCTTGATTGCCGGACCGCTCAGTCCTCCGGTGATAGCAGGAAGAGCCGGCTTTTTCTTCTCCAGGTCAACTGCCATTGCTTTTAAGGTATTGGTAATCACCAGAGCATCTGCTCCTGCTTCTTCTCCAGCTCGGGCTAAAGGAGAAGGCTCTGCCCGACTTAAGCTCAGCTTCACCCATACCGGCAAATTGCTTCTCTTTTTTACCTCTCTGGTAATCTTTTCTATGGTTTTTGGGTCTTTTCCAAATTCCAAGCCACCTTTTTTGACATTCGGGCAGGAGAGATTTAACTCCAGAGCACAAATCCCCTGCTCCTCACTTAATCTCTCTGCAATCTGGTAATATTCTCTTTCCCGCTCGCCAAAAATATTTACCACAACCTCTGCTCCTAATTTTCTTAGCTCGGGCAGTTTCTCTTTAATGAACCTTTCCAGACCCATATTCTCCAGACCCACCGAATTTATTAACCCGCATTCTACCTCCCGGAGCCGGGGAGGGGGATTGCCTTCTCGGGGCTTTAAAGAAATTCCTTTGGTGACCACTGCGCCCAATTCTCTGGGAGAATAAAAATCCTTATAAGCATCACCATACCCGCAGGTGCCACTGGCAAGAATGAGGGGATTTTTCAGGGTCAGGGAGCCAATCCGGGTTTTTAAGTCCATCATTTAACTCTCTCCCAGTCTATCTCTTCCCAGTTAAATACTGGTCCATCCTGGCAGACTCTTAAGTATCCTCCTTTGGAGCTGGGAACCGCACAGCCCATACAGGCACCAAGCCCGCAAGCCATCCGCTCCTCATAAAGAACCTCGCCTTTTAAATTATATTTTTTAGCGAGCAGACCAAGTGCAATTAACATTCCCCGGGGTCCGCAGGCATAAAAGAAATCCGGACTTTCTCCGCCTTCCAGCCTCCTTTGAAAAAGCTCGCTGACCAGACCCTTTTTGCCCTTACTTCCATCCTCACTGGCATAAACTGGTTTGATGCTCTTTGAAGGAAGCAGGAAAAAACAGCTCCTATTTTTTGCCCCCCAGAAAATTTCCAGCTCCAGCTTTTTATCTTCTTTTAACTTCTTTGCCAGTGCCCAGAGCCCGGCAATCCCAACTCCACCAGCAATTAAATAAACTTTTCCCCTTGCAGGTTTTAAATTAAACCCTTTTCCCAAAGGTCCGAGCAGAGAGATTGGTTCTCCCCTTTTTTTCTGGCTTAAAATCTCCGTGCCTCTACCAACAATTTGATATAAAAATTTTACCTCCCTGCCAGAATCAGAAATCTCAAACCAGCTAAAAGGACGGGGAAGAAGCGGATTCAGCTCCTGGCTGACTTTGAGCATAAAAAACTGTCCGGGCTTGGGGTTTACCTTTTTTCCCAGCCCGAGCGTCAAAAGATAAATATTTTTTGCCACCTGCTTATTGGAGATAACCATTCCTTTAAGAACCTCTGGCATCAGCCCAGCTCCTTTTTCATTACCAGAGCATCTTCTCCAGTGTCCCGATAATATAAAGGTCTAACTCCTGCTTCTTTGAAGCCAAATTTTGTATAAAGTGCCTGAGCCGGCAGATTGCTCGGGCGAACTTCCAGCCAGACCCAGTTAATCCCTGACTTTTTCAGCTCTGCAAGCACCTTACTTAAAAGATAACTTCCCAGCCCCTTTCTTCTCCACTCCGGTGCCACTGCCAGACTTAAAATACTAGCCTCATCTTTTCCCAGCCAGCAGAAAATGTACGCCAGAATTTTCCCCTCCCCTTTCAGCTCCAGCAGACGATGATAAGAAAATCCCAGCTCAAGCTCCTTTGAAAACATTTCCCGGCTCCAGGGAGTAGGAAAACTCTGTTTTTCTATTTTTAAAATCTCGTTCAGGTCTGATTTCAGAACCGGACGGAAAATTACCCGACCTTGCCATTCTGATAAATCTCTCCTTTCCCTGCTCTGCATTTTAACCATAAAACTATCAAATATAAAAATAATTAGCAAAAAAGTCCTGCCCCCTCTCAATTTACAAACCAAAACAAAAATGATAAAAAATTGGAAAATGACCGGCAGGGAAAGAATTCTAACCGC
>CAZKMM010000006.1:0-35270 GCA_964553915.1 uncultured bacterium | reverse complement strand
CGCTCGCCTGTGCCCGAGGACTTCTTGATGCTGGAAATTCTCCGCTCCACTTTTCCGGACAAAGCCATTACCTATCATATGCCCTGCTCTTTTAAAGTAAGCTGGCTTTTATTGGGCTCGCTGGAAAAATTGCTGATGAATTATATCCTTAACCCAAATTTTGTAAAGGAGCTGGCAAAAATCTCCACAGAATACTGTTTAGCACTAATAGAAATCGCCCTGCAAAAAGGAGCGGATTTCATTATTCTGGAAGGAGACCTTGCCCATAATCCCGGACCAATGATGAATCCAGCGCATTATGATGAGTTCATCCTTCCCTATCATTATGAAATCTGCCAGAAGGTGCATAAGCTGGGAGGAAAGGTGGTTAAACATTCTGATGGAAATATCACCCCGCTAATTCCTTCTTTAATTCAGGCTGGGTTTGATGGAATTCATCCCATCCAGCCTCAGTGTATGGATATTGCTCAGACCAAAGAAAACTTCGGAGATAAACTCTGTCTTCTGGGAAATATTGATTGTGCATATCTTTTGGTCTTCGGCACCCCGGAGCAGGTGGAGATGGAGGTAGGCGAAACCATCAAGAAAGCAGGGACAAATGGCGGATATATACTTTCTTCTTCCAATTCCATTCATCCGGGTTGTAAGCCAGAAAACTATCTTGCCCTGGTTCGCTCCGCAAGAAAATACGGAAAATACCCGCTTAAAACCAGCAATTAACCTCTGGTTTCTTTCTTGACTTCCAGCCCGAGCTGGTAAACCAGATTTTTAGAAAGAGAGAATTCTTCTGCCAGGCTTTGAGCAATGTCCTTGAGCCTCTCACCAGAAAGAAGCCGTTTTTGAATTATCTTTTTAATTTCCTCCTGCGCCGGAGTTTTTTTCTCAGCCCCAGCTCCCTCTATCACCAGGGTATATTCACCCTGTGGAGTAATTTCTTCTAACTCCTCAATCAAATTACTTAATTTAGTCAGTTTAATTTCCTCAAAAACTTTGGTCAGCTCCCGACAAAGACAGATTTTTCGCTCGCCAAATATATCCTTTATATCTTTTAAGGTCTTTTTTATCCGATGGGGAGCTTCAAATAAAACAATGGTTTCAGGAAAGTCCTGGTATTTCTCCAGGAGTTTTTTCCTCTCCCCGGCTCTGCTGGGAAGAAATCCGAGAAACAGAAATCTATCTGCGGGCAAGCCCGAGGCAGAAAGAGCAGTGGTAAGAGCACTTGCTCCGGGAACTGGCACTATTTTTATTTTCTTTTGATGAGCCATCTCTACCAGCCTTCCTCCTGGGTCAGAAATGGCAGGAGTGCCCGCATCACAGCAGAGAGCCACAACCTTTCCCTGCTCCAGCCATTTCATCACCCGGGGAATTTTTTGCTCCTGATTATGCTGATTAAAGCTCTCCAGCCTCTTTCCCTTGATGCCCAGATGAGCTAAAAGCTTTCTTACCCGGCGGGTGTCTTCGCAAAGGATAATCTCCGCCTCTTTAAGAATCCGGATGGCTCTCCGGGTAATATCTTCCAGATTTCCAATCGGGGTAGCAACCAGATAAAGCCCGCCCTTCATCGGATTTTTTCCCAGACCAGAGCAAAAATTAAGAGCAAGCTAAAAAACAGATAAATCACCCGAATAATTCTTCGGAGCAGTTTAATTTTCTTCAAAAACCGGTCTTTGCGAGCCAGAAAAATTACCACCAGCCAGGCAAGCACCAGGTAAATCCCTGCTAAAATAATTATTTCATTTCCCAGCTGGAAGGCAGGAATCAGAAAATAAAAGGAGGAGAGTAAAAAAATCCAGAGAGCAAAATTGTGCACCGGTCTTTTCCCAAAATAAATTGCCGAGGTGCGAAGCCCGATTTTCAACTCCTGCTCAAAATGGTCTATCTGGTTGGCAAAATTTCCTGCCATCAAAATCATTCCCCAAAAACCTGCCAGAAACCAGGCGGTAAGATTCCATTTATCAAATACTCCCCATCCGGCCAGAAAATATCCTGCTCCACCTAATAAGTGAGCCAGTTCTGGTAAAAAAAGAAATTTTTTAAAACCCAAACGAGGATGCGAGTAAAATATACTTATTACCACCAGCAAAAGCATCATCATTCCCGAACGAAGGGAAAGAAAAAAAACCCCAGAAAGACTGATTATAAGTAAAATCAGGCAAAAAATTAAAATCTCCTTTTCTCCTACCAGATGCGGGTATTTTAATGCCTGGTGGGACCTTTGCTCAGGTTCGGTGGGGTTAAGCCGAAAATCTCCCCAATCATTAAACATAAATACCTGAATTAAAAAAAGAAAATTTAAAATCCCAAATATCACTAATTTTAAAATTGAAGCTAAAGAAAAATCCGGCAGGGTGAATAAGGCTCCCAAAAGCGGGTAGCCGAGAAAAAAAATTACGCTATCCAGCCGAATTCCCCAGCCTAAAAATTTAAGCCAGTTCTTAATTTCTTCTCTCATTCCTTATCAAGGTCAAAAAAAATCATACTTTCAATTGACAAGAAAAGTCAAGGAAAGGAATTCCTCCTCGCGATTCTGGTCTTAGAAAATTTGCAACACTATGCTCGCTTTTCTCTGAAGATTTGTTTTTGTTCTTTTCTTTCTCGGTCTGATGGGGAAAATCTGGTTTTTATGGAAAATACCAGAAACAATGCCCCAGGAAAGCCCATCAAGTAAATAAACCGGAAGATAATTTTTACCCGCTCAGATGAGCGAACTACAGGCTTTGTCTCCAAGCTCAGCCCGAACCAGGGAAATGGAGCCTGTGCCAGATTACAAAACCCCACCTCAAACCCGGCTCCAGTTCCTGATAAAATTTCTACCGCCCTATTTGAAAATAACAAGAAAAGAACAGAAAAGAAGAAAAAAGAGCGGTTCCAGAGAGCTTAATTCTTGAAAAAGCTCCTCAGAACCTTGGAACGGGAAGGATGGCGGAGCTTACGAAGACCCTTCTGCTCTATCTGGCGGACTCGCTCCCGGGAAACTCCGAACATATTGCCAATTTCTTCCAGAGTTTTGACCTCTTCTCCGCCCAGACCATAGCGGAGCCGGAGCACTTTCTCTTCTCTGGGAGAGAGTTTTTTCAATGCTTCCTCTAAATGCTCCACCAGGTCTCTCTGGGCAGTATATTCATCAGCCCGGGGAGAACTCTGGTCTTCAATCAGGTCTCCTAAAGAAACCTCCTCCATATCCCCGAGCTGACCTTCCAGAGAAACCGGCTCCTTGGCAATTCTGAGCAGATTTAAAATCTCCTCTGGCTCCATTTCCATCTCCTGAGCCAGCTCCTCCACATTGGGCTCCTTATCCAGTTCCTGCGCCAGATTCCGAGTTGTCCTATCCAGGCGACGAATCTTCTCTGTCAGATAAACCGGCACTTTAATCAGCTTGCTTTTTTCTGCCAGCGCCCGAATAATCGCCTGATGAATCCACCAGGTCGCATAACTGGAAAACTTAAACCCTTTTCTCCAGTCAAACTTTTCCACCGCCCGGATCAAACCCAGATTACCCTCCTGAATTAAATCCGCCACGCTCACCACCTGATTCCGGTAGCGGTTGGCAATCTTCACCACCAGACGGAGATTTGCCTCTACGAACTCATTTCTTTTCTCATCTAATTTTCTTTTCAGCTCTACAATCTCATTATAGAGTTTTCGGAGTTGTTTTTTGGTCAGTCCACTTTCTTTACGGATGGAATATTCACTCCGTCTTTTATATCTAAGGTCATCCAGCCAGTCTCTCATCCTTTCAATCACTTCCTTAATCAGGATATCAGAATACTCTGGATACTTGCTGGCATCTACAAAAGAAAGACTTTCAATAATTCCCCAGAGCCGGTCTCTCAGCTCCTGCACCTGACGGGCTTTTTCCACCTCCTCCTCTGGAGTAAACAGACTTCGCTCATCCATCTCCTGGAGATAAAGGGAGAGCAGGTCCTGGGAGGGTTTCTGCTCGAAAAGACTTTCCCGCTTTTCTTCCTGTTCGGTCAAAACCTCCCCCTGAGGAGCAGATTCCTGCTTCTCTATTTCTTCATCAAATATTTCCTGAAGTTCCTGGATGACCTCCTGAGGAACCTCAGACTCTATTTTATTTACTCCTCTGCGCATTTTTTCTTCTCTTTATAAATCGGGAATTTAGATGCAAAAATTACTGATTTGGTTTCAAAAAATCCCGATTTTTCTATTTATTTTTTAAGCATTAAATTTGAAAAAACAAGGGGGCGAGTCCTATAAACCTGAATCTAAATGAATGATTATTCAATAATCTTATAAACTGTATCTCCCTCTCGCACCCGGTCTTGCACCTTCACCCCCACCTCATCCCCTGCATCTGCCACCTGAATTGCCTGATGTTCAATCTGGATAGAATCCACCACCTGCTCAAAATTAGTATGAGCCCCTTCTATGGAAATCCGGTCTCCTACCTTTAACTGGTCAGATAGCCGAATTGCTGCCACCCCAATTTTCCCAAAATAATGAGTAATTTTGCCAATTTCCTTTTTTTCCATTCCCTCTCTCCTTGGCTTGAGTGGAAGTTTGATATAATTTTGCTATAAATTCAAAAAAAATGCAAGTTAAAGAAAAAAATTTCTTGCTCACCGGTGCTCCGGGAAGCGGTAAGACCACCCTGCTAGAAAAACTTATCTCCGAGCTGGAGGTTTCTGCAGATGGATTCATCACCAGAGAAATAAGGGAAAAGGGAAGCAGAGTGGGATTTCTGATCCAAGACTTAAAAGGTAATCAAGAACTGCTCGCTTCCATAAACTTTCCCTCCCATCTTCGGGTGGGGAAATATCGGGTAAATTTAGCCGGATTTGAAAAAATTGCCCTTCCGGCTCTGGAGCGGGCTTTATCCGATGCGGAATTGGTGGTAATAGATGAGATTGGAAAGATGGAGCTTTTCTCTGACTTGTTCCAAAAACTGGTGATAAAAGCCCTGGATTCCCCTAAACCGCTCCTGGCTACAATCCTTCAAAAATCTCATCCCTTTGCGGAGCAAATAAAAAGGAGACCTGATGTGGTAATATATAAAGTCAGCCGGGAAAAAATCGCAAATATCAAAAAAGAGCTAAAAGTTCAGTTAGAAATTCTCCTGAAAAAATTTTAAATCTACATTTTCAATTTCTTTTGATTTGGTTTATTATATACATAGAAAAATGGTGCAGATGAATCTAGAACACCGGGAAGTGGCGGTCAAGATTGTCTATTATGGTCCGGCTTTGAGCGGAAAAACTACCAATCTCCAATCCCTTCATTTGATGCTTGAGCCCAGACATCGGGGAAAACTGATGAGCCTGGAAACCCATCTGGACCGCACCCTGTTTTTTGACCTTCTTCCTTTGCAATATCAAACCCCGAGCGGTCTGCGGGTTAAGGTTAAGCTCTTTACGGTTCCCGGACAGGTAATTCATAATGAGACCCGTAGAGCAGTTTTAGCCGGCGCAGATGCGGTAGTATTTGTCGCAGACAGTCAGCGCTCTCAGGCTTTGAGCAATTCCCTGAGCTTCAAAAACCTGAAGGAGAACCTGAAGGTTAACAATATAGATTTCAACACCCTCCCCATCGTCATTCAATTCAACAAAAGAGACCTGGAAAACATCAAACCAGTAGAGGAAATCAGAAGGGACTGGGGACCCACCCGTTTTCCTACATTTTTATCCATTGCCACTAAAGGAAAAGGGGTTTTTGAAACCTTTGAAGCCATTTTAAAAATGGCTTTTAAATCCATTGACCAGAAATATGATTTCAACCGCAAATTTCAATTTGACCCGGAAGATTTTATTAACCAGCTAAAAAGCGAGCGAATCAAAAGTGCCATTGATTTAAAACCCTATCTGGTAACCAGCGGAGAGGCAAAAGACCTGATCAAATGATAGAAGAATTAGGCAGAAAATTTGACCTGGATGAACTTCTGGATTTAGCAAACACCAAGGAATTATTTAACTCCCTTTCTGAGCTTCTGGGATTGCAAATCAAAATTTATACCAATAAAGGAAAAGAACTGCTCAGCTGTGGGAAAGAGCCGCCATTCTGTTCTCTGATTAATTCTTCTGATGAAGGAGAAACTCTCTGCCAGACTGTAAAGGACAAGCTTCTTTCTCAAATCATTTCCGGAAGCAGTGCTTTGCAAATTCAATCTGCCTGCGGAATGAAATACACGGTCTTTCCACTTCAATATCAATTTGAACAGCTGGGACGGGCAATAGTGGGACCCTATCAGGACCAGGGAATAGAACCCGCCCGCCTGGAAATGATTGCCCTTCGTCAAAAATTAGACCCGAAAAAATTTGACCTGGCATATCACCAGCTTCCAGAATTAACTTCTGACCAGCTTAAAAAAGCGGTCCGTTTCCTCTCCCGACTGTTTGATGCGGTGATATTTATCACTGCCAAACGCCTGATTACCAGCGTGATGCATCTGGAATTGATTATGCAAAACCGGGAAAAAATCTTTGCGGAAATGGAAAAAGAAGCTAAAGGAAGTGCCCAAGATAAAAAAGAAATAGATAAATATAAAAATATGTTTTAATCTCCCAGCCCGAATTTGCCTGCTCGCAGTGGCTAGTGGTTTGAACTCTCCCTGAGAAAAATCTATCTTAAAAACAATGAAACAAAAAATAGAAGAAAAAATTAAAGCCGGTGAGAGAATTAATTTTGAAGAAGGAGTTTATCTTTTTGAGCAAAAGGACCTTATCTGGCTGGGCAAATTAGCAAATCTGGTAAAAGAAAGACTCTGGGGAAGCAGGGTTTTTTTTAATGTTAATTATCATATCAACCCTACCAATTACTGCAAGAACCGATGTCGGTTCTGTGCTTTTAGTGCCAGCTTTGGCGACCCTCACGGCTTTGAGCTCTCTTTAGAAGAAATAGAAAAAATCGCCGAGAATAGCCCGGAGGTTTATGAATTCCATATTGTCGGCGGGCTTCATCCTAATTGGGATTTTAACTACTACCTGGAAATTCTCCGTCGGCTAAAAAAACTTCGTCCTGATACCTTACTTCAGGCATATACCGCGGTTGAGATTGACCATCTCTGTCAAATCAGCGGGCTGGGTCTGGATGAGGTAATCCGGGAGCTGAAAAAAGCTGGTCTGGATGCGGTTCCTGGAGGGGGAGCAGAGATTTTTCATCCTGAGGTTCGTCAGAAAATCTGTCCGGAAAAAATCTCTGGAGAAAGATGGCTTGAAGTTCATCAAGCCCTGCATCAGGCAGGCATCCCATCAAACGCGACAATGCTTTACGGACATTTAGAAAAATACTGGCACCGAATTGACCATTTAGAAAAACTCCGAAAGCTCCAGGACCAGACCCAAGGCTTTTCTGCTTTTGTTCCCCTTGCCTTTCATCCCGAGAACACCCGAATTGACCATCCCTACTACACCACCGGGATAGATGATTTAAAAACCATTGCGGTGAGCAGAATTTATCTGGATAATTTCCCTCATATTAAAGCCTTCTGGATTATGCTCGGAGAAAAGCTGGCACAGGTATCCCTCTGGTTCGGGGCAGATGACCTGGACGGCACTGTGGAGCAGGAAAAAATTACCCATATGGCAGGAGCAAAAACTCCAGAGGCATTGAAAAAAGAAGAGCTGGTTGATTTGATTCAGGAAGCAGGAAGAGTTCCGGTGGAAAGAGATACCTGGTATCGGGTTAAAAGGATATGGCAAGAATAGAAAAACCAGAGGCGCTAAAGCTGTTTCAAAACGCCAGCCTGCTGGAGCTGGGGGAACGGGCAAATAAAATCCGCTGGGAGCTTCATCCCCAGCCCCTGGTCAGCTTCGTAATTGACCGGAATATCAACTATACCAATATCTGTATCTCTGGCTGTAAGTTCTGCGCCTTTTACCGCCCCCCGGGAGATTCGGAAGGTTATTT
Organism: uncultured bacterium; assembly: GCA_964553915.1. GTDB lineage: Bacteria > RBG-13-61-14 > RBG-13-61-14 > RBG-13-61-14 > DRUE01 > CAZKMM01. The sequence continues at coordinate 27,404 of CAZKMM010000006.1, read as the reverse complement.
ATTAAGTTATGAGGAAATTTTTTCCAAAATTGAAGAACTGCTTAGCCAGGGCGGAACCCAGATTCTTCTTCAAGGCGGATTGAACCCAGAGCTTGATTTAAAATGGTTTGAAGAGCTCTTTAAGGAAATCAAAAAAAATTACCCCATCCATATCCACGGACTCTCTCCACCAGAAATCTTCTTCCTTGCTCAAAAAGAGAGCCTGAGCCTAAAAGAAGTTTTAAAAAGGCTCAAATCTGCCGGGCTGGATACCATTCCCGGGGGAGGGGCGGAAATTCTCTCCGAGAGATTTCGCTCTCAGCTCAGCCCGAGAAAAGTCTCGGCTCAGGGATGGCTGGAGGTAATGGAAACCGCTCACCAGCTTGGAATTAAAACCAGTGCGACAATGATGTTCGGCTCCATTGAAACCGATGAAGAAATCATTGAGCACCTGCTCCTTCTCCGCCAGCTTCAAGACCGCACCGCTGGATTTATTGCTTTTATTCCCTGGAGCTTTCAGCCCAAAAATACCGGGCTGGAACATATTTTACCTGCTGGAGGAGTTCGGTATTTAAGGATTTTAGCAATTTCCCGGCTGGTTTTGGATAATTTTATCAACCTCCAGGCAAGCTGGGTAACTCAGGGAGATAAGATTGCCCAGACCGCCCTGTTTTTTGGTGCTAATGATTTTGGAAGCACAATGCTGGAAGAGAATGTGGTGCGAAGTGCTGGGGCGCACTTCCGGATGAGCAAAAAGGAAATTATCCGCCAGATTAAATCTGCGGGATTTATTCCGGTCCAGAGAAACGCTTATTATCAAATTCTGAAACAATTTGATTAAATTCCCAAAATCCTCTTGTTAAAATAAAAAAATCTGATAAACTTAAATCAAAAACGAGGAGCCAAGGATGGCGTTAAGTTCACTGTTTCGTTTCTTCTCCAACGACCTGGCAATAGACCTGGGAACCGCCAATACCCTGGTTTATGTCCGCAATCAAGGAATTGTAATTAATGAACCATCAGTGGTAGCAGTGCATCGCAACCCCAGAACCAACCGGGATGAAGTTCTGGCAGTGGGAGGAGAAGCCAAGCAGATGCTGGGTAAAACCCCGGGAAGCATCCGGGCAATTCGACCTATGAAAGACGGAGTGATTGCGGATTTTGAAATCACAGGTCAAATGCTCAATTATTTTATTATCAAGGCGAACCGGAGAAGAACCATCCCTCCCAGAATTATCATTTGTGTGCCGTTCGGAATTACCGAAGTGGAAAAAAGAGCGGTGCGGGATAGTGCAAAATCTGCTGGGGCAAGAAAGGTTCATTTAATAGAGGAGCCAATGGCGGCTGCCATTGGAGCCGGACTGCCAATTCGGGAAGCAGGGGGAAATATGATTGTGGATATTGGCGGAGGCACCACCGAGGTGGCGGTAATCAGCCTGGCAGGAATTGTCTTGAGCGAATCAGTCCGGATTGCTGGAGATAAAATGGATGAGGCAATTGTCCAATATGTCAAGCGGAAATATAACCTATTAATTGGAGAGCAGACCGCAGAAAAAATTAAGACTACCATAGGCAATGCATATCCTCTGGAAGAAGAAAAGAAAATAGAGGTTAAAGGAAGGGACCTGGTGAGTGGAATTCCCAAAACCATAGAGCTTACTTCGGAAGAAGTAAGAGAAGCGCTCACCGAGCCGATCAATGCCATTGTTGATGCGGTAAGAATCGCTCTGGAAAAAACTCCTCCGGAGCTTTCCAGCGATATTGTTGACCGGGGGATTGTCCTGGCTGGTGGGGGCTCGCTTTTGAAAAATATTGACCTGCTCCTTCGGGAAGCAACCGGTCTGCCGGTAATGAGAGCAGAAGATCCGGTCAGCTGTGTGGCTCTGGGAGCCGGGAAGGTATTGGATGATGAAGAGCTCCTTAAAGAGATTGAAATTGAATAAACCGGATTAAAAATGCGATGTCCAGCATTCTTTCCCGCTATCGGCATTTACTAATTCCTATAATTCTCTGGCTTTTTAGTTTGATTTTACTTTCAGTTCAATCCTATCAGGGAGCAGAGCAATCGCCGAGTATTTTCTCTCGGGCGGTTTTAGAAATAGCTGGCGCCCCGGCTCGGGCATATTCTTATCTGAGCTCAAAATTTCGCCGGCTCTGGAAAAAATATTTCTATCTGGTGGACCTGGAAAATAAAAATCTTATTCTCCAGAAAAAACTGGCAATGCTGGAGATGGAAAATCAGATGCTTCGGGAACAGGCTCTGGAAAATCTCCGTCTGAAAAAGCTTCTTAATTTTAAAAATCATCTGGATTTTCAAACCATTCCTGCTAAAGTAATTGGCTGGGATTTCTCCAGTTTTGCTAAAACCATCATCATTGATAAAGGAAAAGCTGATGGAATTAAAAAAGGGCAGGCGGTAATCTGCCCCCAGGGACTGGTAGGACAGATAATTGACGAGCCCGGAAAACCCCTTACCTTTACCCAGGCATCGGTGCTTTTAATTACTGACCCCACCAGCCGGGTGAGTGCCCTGGTGCAGAGAACCAGAGACCGGGGAATTATTCAGGGCACCGGGAAAACCGACCGACTCCTTTTCAAATACCTCTCTCCGGAAACCCAGCTGGAAAAAGGCGACCGGGTCATCACCAGTGGCTTAAGCCAGATTTTCCCCCCGGGAATTCTGGTGGGAGTGATTCAGAGCATAGAAACCAATCCTTTCTGGGTCTCTCCTCAGGGCTGGGTTAAACCGAGTGTGGATTTCCAGCATCTGGAGGAGGTGCTGGTGGTAGTGGGAGAAAATCAGCTATGAGAAGAAAAATCCGGGACTGGTTTTTGGTAATTCTTTTTGCCCTGCTCGGGATATTTTTTCAGTTCCGACTTATGGCACCAATTTTAAAAGACCGGCTGGAGCTCAATTTAATTGTCGGGCTGATTATCTGGCTGGGATTTTTTAAAAATGAACCCGAAGGAGCCCTGATGAGCTTTATTATCTCCTATCTTCTGGGGGCAGTGAGCGGGGTCTGGAGCGGGGTATATCTTTTTTCTGGAATGAGTCTTTATTTGCTAACTCAATTTCTTAAAGAGCGATTTTCTCCGCTTAAACCCGGGGCTCAGCTTTTGTTTTCCTGGGGATTGGTGGCGTTTTATCAAATTTTCCTTCTTTTTTCTGCTGGAATTTTTGTAAAAAAAGAGTATCTGGGAGAGATGGGTAGCGGTTATTTTCTTCTGGAGATTTTCATTAACGGAATATTCTCAGTTCTGGTCTTTCATCTCTTCAATCAACTAGATAACTTTTTTGACCGAATTCCCGAAGCTCTGGAAACAAGGAAGGCATAAAAATGCCCCGCTATCTTCAGGAAATAGAAAGAGAAAAATTAACCCGGAGATTGAATCGGCTTCGGACTTTACTAATAATTTTCGGGGTTTTGATTTTAATTCGCTTCTGGCAACTCCAGATTCATCAGGGAGAAAAATGGAAGTTAATCGCTACTGAGAATCAGATTCGGAAAATCCGGGTTCCTGCCAGCCGGGGATTGATTTTAGACCGCCGGGGAAGGATTTTAGCAGGAAATCGTCCCGGATTTAACATTACAGTCATCCCGGCAGATATTAACCAGGAGACACGGGAACGGCTGGCAAAGATTTTAAAAAAATCCCCGGAGGACCTAGAGCAGGAGATTCAAAAAAACCAGCGCTGGAGTCCGTTTGTTCCTATTAAATTAAAAGAAAACCTGAGCTGGCAGGAACTTTCTGAAATAGAGGAACAGCTCAGGGAACTTTCCGGGGTGGACATAGAGCTGGAACCGGTCCGAACCTATCCTCGGGGAAATACCGCCTGTCATATATTGGGATACCTGGGAGAAATTTCTCCCCGGGAACTCAGCCTGCCTGAATTTGCGGGATATAATCTGGGAGATATGGTCGGCAAAGCCGGGGTGGAGCGAGCTTATGAACCCGAGCTGAGAGGAGAAGATGGCTATAAATTCAAAGTGGTGGATGCTCTGGGCAAAGAAAAAAGCACAGAAATTTTAAGTGGACTTAAACTTACTCCCAAGCCCCCGGTTCCCGGAGCCAATCTTTACCTGACCATTGACCTGGAACTTCAGGAATATGCTCAGGCTCTTCTTTCCGGGAAAAAGGGAGCCATTGTGGTTATTTCTGTCAAGAGTGGTGAAATTCTGACAATGGCAAGCTCGCCGGGATTTAATCCGGAAATTTTTGTCAACCGGCTCCATCCAGAAGAATGGCAAAAACTGGAAAAAGACCCAACTCATCCCCTTTATAATCGTGCGATTCAGGGAACCTACCCGCCAGGTTCAGTTTTTAAACTGGTAGTAGCCATTGCCGGGCTGGAGGAAAATCTAATTAACCCCAAGCAAAAAATCCTTTGCCGGGGAATTTATTATCTGGGAAGAAAGCCTTTTGGTTGCTGGCGAGCTGGAGGGCACGGAAGAATCAATCTGGAGCAGGCAATTGTTCAGTCCTGTGATGTTTATTTTTATCAACTCGGGAAGAAATTGGGCATCAACCAGATGGCTCATTATGCTAATTTGCTCGGACTGGGATTAAAATCGGGCATAGAACTGGACAATGAAAAATCCGGCTTAATTCCCACCAGCTTCTGGAAAGAAAAAATCAAAAAAGAAAAATGGAATCCGGGTGATACTCTTAACGCCAGCATTGGGCAGGGATATGTTCTGGTCACGCCTCTGCAATCCGCTCTTTTAGCAATGGTCATTGCCAATCAGGGCAAATTATGGAAACCACAAATTGCTCGCAAGCTGGTAAATGAAAAAGGAGAAGTTAAGGAGCTGGTTCCTCAATTAGTCCATCAAATAAATTTCGCTTCCTCTACCTGGGAAAAGATAAAAAAGGCAATGTGGGGAGTGGTCAATCAGCGAAAAGGCACTGCTTACTGGACTGCCCGAAGCTCCAAAATAGAAATTGCTGGAAAAACCGGAACCGCACAGGTGGTTCGGGGAAAAGAATTTAAGGGGAAAAAATTAGAGGAGATTCCCGAACAATTCCGGGACCATGCCTGGTTTATTGCTTTTGCTCCTTTTGACCATCCTCAGATAGCGGTGAGCGTGGTGGTGGAAAACGCCGGACATGGCTCCACCGGAGCTGCTCCCCTGGCAAAAAAAATCATAGAAAAATATTTTGAAATCTATCCGGAGAAAATTAGCCAGAAATGAATTCCAAAAACTTGGCGAGAATCTGGCTGGGAGGGGGAATTTCCCTGATGCTGATTTTAGCGGTAGCGCTGGCAAAATCTCCTTTTCTTCACTCCAGTGGACCACTGGCAGAATTTGAGCATTCCCGAGCCTTTTCTGCAGGGATTATCGGGATAGCAGGAACTTTAATTCTTACTCTGGGCGGATGGCTCTTGTTAAAATACCGGAAATAGATTTGCTGAGTGATTTCTGATGAGGCAAGGAGATTCTCATAAAAAAATCCTTCATCAATTTTTAAAAAGAGACGGGGAGCTGGCTAACAGCCTGAAAGATTTTGAATATCGCCCGGAACAAATCCGGATGGCAGAAGCGGTGATGGAGGTGCTTAAGGAAGGGGGGATTTTGCTGGTAGAGGCAGGCACCGGCACGGGCAAAACCCTTGCTTATCTGCTTCCTGCCCTGCTTTCCGGTCGTCGGGTGGTGATTTCCACCGGAACCAAAACCCTGCAGGAACAAATCTTTTCCAAAGACCTGCCCCTGCTCAGCCATTATTTTCAATTTGAAGCGGTGATGATGAAAGGCAGAGCAAATTATCTTTGCTGGAGAAGATTTAATAAATTTTTAGCCTATCCCCGGCTGGATTTTGAAATGAAAGCAGAGCTGATTAAGGAGATACAAAACTGGGCAAGGCAAAGTTCAAGCGGGGATAAGGAGGAATTTAGCGGGCTCAGTTCTGAGCATCCTCTCTGGGATAAAATCTGCTCTGATTCTGATTCCTGTCTGGGAAGCAACTGCCAGTATTTTTCCGGATGTTTTATTACCCGGCTTCGGGGTAAGGCACAGCGGGCAGATTTAATTATTGTCAATCATCATCTTTTTTTTGCTGACCTGGCAATTCGCCAGCTCGGTTTTGGGGAGATTATTCCCAGATACCGGGCAGTGATTTTTGATGAAGCTCATCTTCTGGAAGAAATTATCAGCGATTATTTTGGCATCAGCCTGAGCGACCGAAAGATTCAAGAGCTGGCTCAGGACCTGAAAGAGCAGAGCCAGAGCCTTTCCCGAGCAGAGCAGAACAATCTGGAAGGTATTTCCCAAAAGCTGGCAAATCTTTCCCAATCCCTTTTTCAGAGCCTGCGAAAAGAACTGGAAAAAGAAAGCTCCCCGGAAGAAAAACGGGTAAGCTTTTCTGTGGATAAACTCCCTTTGGAGCTCCTCCATCAGGCAGAAGAATTGAAAGAATTTTTTAAGCGCACTTCCCTGCTTTTAGAACCCAGAACTGATGAGCCAGAGCTATACGCCCTGGCTCTGCGGGCTATCAAGCTGAGGCAAGACCTGGATTTCCTCTTCCGTCAGGACGAGCTGGATTATGTTTACTATGCCCAGCTTCGCTCCAAAAGCACGGTGCTTTCTGCCTCTCCGTTAGAAGTGGGACCGATTCTGGAAAAAATTCTTTATCCCCATCTGGAAGCTCTGGTTTTTACCAGTGCCACCCTTACCACTGCTGAAGAAGAGGGGCTGGGATTTTCTTATTTTAAGAATCGGCTCGGGCTGGAATCAGTCCCCTGTCAGGAGCTGTGTCTGGCAAGCAGTTTTAACTGGAAAAAGCAGGCTATTTTGTTTGTGCCTGATTATCTGCCGGAACCGGATAATGAAGATTTTATTCCCCGAGCCTGTGAGGTATTGGAAAAGCTTTTATCTTTAAGCCAGGGGCGGGCGTTTTTACTTTTTACTTCCTATCGGCATCTGGAGGCATTTTATCAGGAGCTGGCACCTGGTCTGGAATTTCCCTGCCTGCGCCAGGGAGATGCTCCCCGCTGGTATCTTCTGGAAGAATTTCGCCGGATAGAGGAGAGCGTGCTTTTTGCCACTACCAGCTTCTGGCAGGGAGTGGATGTGATAGGACCCGCCCTGAGCCTGGTAGCGGTTGACCGGCTTCCTTTTGATTCTCCTTCTGACCCATTGATTCGGGCAAGGATTGAGCTTCTTTATTCCCGGGGAAGGAATGCTTTTTTAGAGTATCAGGTGCCCAGTGCGGTGATTATGCTCCGACAGGGACTGGGAAGATTAATCCGTTCCAAAAAAGACTTCGGAGTTTTATGCATTCTGGACAGCCGGATTTTAAAGCGGAATTATGGAAAAATCTTCCTGCAAAGTCTTCCTGCTGTACCCATCACCCGGGATTTAAAGGAAGTGGAAAAGTTTTTTTACAAGAGACAAAGATGAGCTCAGAGCGAAGTCTAATTACCAAAACCGTAATTGCCCATTCACTGGTTCATATCTGCGAGTTGAGTTTTCCTGCTCTGGCGGTAATGGTGATGGGCGAGCTGGTGGGAAAAGAAACCGCTTATGAGAAAATCGGGCTGGCATATTTTTTTGCCACTTTCTTTTATGGAGCAATGGCAGTTCCTGGTGGATTTTTAGCAGACCGGCTGGGACCAAGAAAGGTTATCTGGTTATATTTAGCTGGCAGTGGCTTGGCAATGATTTTAATTGGGCTATCAATTAATTATTTTATGCTCTGTCTGGCTCTGGCGTTATTAGGAGGTTTTATCGGGCTGTATCATCCGGCAGGACTTTCTCTTTTGTCTCTGGGCACCAGAAGTCACGGCACCTCTATGGGCTGGCACGGTCTGGGAGGAAATCTTGGCTTGGCTATCAGTCCCCTGCTCGCCGGGGTTTTAGGAGGAGCTTTGGGCTGGAGAGCTGGATTTATTCTTCTTGGCTTATTTCCTCTGCTTTACAGCTTCTGGGTTTTGTTTGACCGAAATCTGGAATTAAAAAATATCAGCACTCCCTCTGAGCCTTTCCTGAATTCAAAAAATCCTGCAGGGAGTAAGTTTCTCCTTCTTCCTCTGATTATCCTCTTTTTAATGGCGGTTTTGAACGGAATGTGCTATCGGGGTTTAATGGCATTTCTTCCTGCGTATTTGTTTGAGCAAATTCCAAAAGGAACTTTACCCGGACTTTCCCGCCTGGCGCAGGCAGGAAGTTTTACCACTTTAATCTTAATCCTGGGGATGTTCGGTCAGATAACCGGAGGAAAGCTGGCAGATAGATACTCCAAGCCCTGGCTCTACACTCTGGCATTTTTAATCTCTGCTCCATTTTTAATTCTGTTAAGTTTATTTTCCGGCTGGAGTTTGATTTTTTTTGCAATGATTTTTGCTTTTATTTATTTTGCTTCGCAACCGGTGGGAAACTCTCTGGTGCCGGAATATGTTGGGAAACTGGTTCGGGGGAGGATTTATGGCTGGTTTTTCTTTATGAATTTTGGTGCCGGGGCAATAATGAGCTGGCTGGCAGGAATAATCGGAGATAGATTTTCACTGAGTAAAATCTTTTTGGCTCTGTTTTTAGTTTTGATTTTTGCAGGATTGATTGGATTTTTGCTCATAAAGGTAAGCGGAAAAGCCAGAAATAAAGAGGGAACCTGAGTTCCATTCCTAACCGGAGCCCAAAGCTCTGCCAATAACCATAGCGAAAATATACTTCGCCCAGAAGCAGATGCTTGAGAAAAACTCCAGCTAGCAAAAATCCCCATTCGGAAGGTTTAAGAGGCAAAGGGATGTATCTTAAAAGCTCTTGCCAGGAAAGAGCGGTGAGTAAAAGCGATGTTAAAAAATTTGCCAGATTCTTTCTCAAGGGGGTCTTTCCCATAATCCAGAGCCAGAGGCTTAAAAATCCGTATCGGGCGAACAGCTCATCAGGAAAACTGCTGGAAAGAGGATAAACCAGGTTGAGCCAGATATTTTGAGGATAATAATCCGGAAGCAAAAACAAAAGCAGGTGGTCTGAAAAAATATATCCAAAAGGAATCAGGAGAGCACCAAGAAAAACCGCCAGCAAAAATTTTTTTAACCCTTTAAAAACAAAGGGCTTTATACCTGCTCGCTGGCAGGAGTAGGCACCGATCAAAATCATTACAAAAAGTACTCCAAAAGTGAGCAAAATATGATAAAGAAAAAGAACCCGAAGTAGCTGGGGGCTGGGTGGGGTTTTTAGATAATCCGGAAAAAAGTAATAGCTTTGATGATAAATCCGGGGAAGGGCTATGAGCAAGCCGATGCCGGCAAGAGCAAATCCATCCCGAATCTTCCTTCCGGTTTTTTTCAGCTCCTGAAAAACCGGGTCAGCGGGCATTTAGTTCCTCAAGAATAGGAATTAATTGTTCCAGGCTGGTGATAACAAAATCCGCCTCTCTGGGAGGAGAAGAAGCAGGCTGATGCTGAAGATAAACAGTTCGGGCACCAGCGTTCTTCCCGCTCTGCAGGTCAAGAACATAATCTCCTACCACTAGAATTTGCTCTGGTGATAGTTGCCATTGCTCCAGGATGTATTGAATTGGAGCCGGGCTGGGCTTTAAAGGGAGATTTAAATCCCTGGTCACCAGCGGAAAAAACTTGCCGGACAATTTTAAATTGGAAAGAGTCAGCTCCAGCGCCCTGGTTGAACTTCTGGTAAAAATGGCTTTTTTTATCTGATTCTTCTCCAGGTAATCAATCAGGGGATAAAGCCCGGGATTGGCTTCTGCTTGCCTACCTGCTTCCAGCTCTGCCTGTTCCAGCACTGCTAAAGCCTGGGTTCGCATAGGTTCTTCTAATTCTAAAATCTGTTCAAACAGGGGGCGGGAAAGGTCAGTTAAGCCCAACTCGGTCCGGATTCTGGCAAAATCTATCTTGGGCTTGGTCAGAGTGCCGTCCATATCAAAGGCAATTCCTGTAATCATCCTTTAAAAATTAACTTAATCCTTTGCTTTCCGCAAATCAGGAATGGATTTAATCAGGTTGACGCTCTCCGTTCTTACCCTTAAAATAAAGCCCGATGACCAGAATTCTGCTCACCAATGATGATGGAATTTCCGCTCCGGGCTTAAAAGCTCTGGCAGAGGAGCTGGAAAAAGAGTTTGAAGTGGAGGTGGTGGCTCCAGACCGGGAGAGAAGCGCCTCCAGCCATTCCATCACTTTTCACAAACCGGTGTGGGTTTATGAAATTAAGCCGAGATGGAAAGCAGTGACCGGCACCAGCGTGGACTGTGTGAACCTGGCGGTTAATAAACTGCTCAACCCCAAGCCAGATCTGGTGATTGCCGGCATCAACCGGGGAGCTAATCTCGGCTGTGATATTTTTTATTCCGGAACCGTGGCAGGAGCCAGAGAGGCAGGAATCTTGGGTCTGCCTGCCTTTGCCATTTCAATAGAGGTAGGGAAAAATTCTGAGCCGGATTATTCTTATCCTGCCCGCTTTGCCCGAAGATTTGCTAAATTTGTTTTAGAAAATAAATTTCCTCATCGGTTAATTTTCAATGTTAATTTCCCTGCTCTTGCGTCTGAGGAAATTAAAGGATTTAAATTCACCTCTCAGGGAATTAGGGTTTATCATCCGAAAATCTGGGAGCGAGAAGACCCGCGGGGGAATAAATATTACTGGCTGAATGGCGAGGTTAAGGGTGGAAGGGATATAAAAGGCTCGGATATTTTAGCGGTGGAGCAGGGTTATATTAGCATTACTCCTCTGGGTTTAGATTTTACTGATTATCAGGTTTTGTCTCATCTTCAGGAAATGGACCTCGGATTTCTTTGGGAAAAATGATTGACTATCAGGAAAAGCGGAGGAGGATGGTTCGGGAGCAGATAGCCTCCAGGGGAGTAAAAGACCTTCGGGTGCTCAAGGCAATGGAAAAAGTCCCTCGTCATCTTTTTGTTCCCCCTTCTCTGGTTGACCAGGCTTATGATGATACTCCGCTTCCTATTGGTTTTAAGCAAACCATCAGCCAGCCTTATACCGTGGCATTTATGACTGAATTACTTGAGCTAAAAGGCGATGAAAAGGTGCTGGAGGTGGGAACCGGCAGTGGTTATCAAACCGCAATTTTAGCTGAGCTTGCCCGGGAGGTGTGTTCCATAGAAAGAATCCCGGAGCTGGTGGAAGAAGCCCGAAAAAGACTTAAAGATTTAGGATATAAGAATGTTCATTTAAAGGTGGGAGATGGTTCTCAGGGCTGGAAAGAGTATGCTCCCTATCAGGCGATTATTGTCACCGCGGGTGCTCCCAGTCCCCCACCTCCTCTGATTGAGCAGTTGGATGAGGGGGGAAGGCTGGTGATTCCCGTAGGCGACCGTTATTCTCAGGAGATGTGGCGAATCCGTAAAATCAAAGGAGAAATTTTTACTGAATCTCTTGGACCCTTTCGGTTTGTGGAGCTGGTAGGTGAATATGGACACAAGAACTGAAGCCAAGGGATTTTTTGCCCGGCTCTTTTTTATGCGCTGGCTTCGGAGCCTTTATGACTGGGTGCTTCACTGGGCAGAAACTCCTTATGGCGAGCCAGCTTTATTTTTAATTGCCCTGGCAGAAGCGAGTTTTTTTCCCATTCCTCCGGATGTGCTTTTAATTGTTCTGGCTTTGAGTATTCCAAAAAGGTCTTTCCGGTATGCGGGAGAATGCCTGGCTGGCTCCCTGCTGGGAGGAGCTTTGGGGTATTTAATCGGGCTGTTTCTTTTTGATACCGTGGGAATCCGGATTATTGAATTCTACGGTCTCCTGGAGCAGTATTATAAATTCCAGCTGTGGTATGAGAAATACAATTTCTGGATTATCTTCACTGCCGGGTTCACTCCTCTGCCTTACAAAGTTTTCACCATTTCTGCGGGAGTGGCAAAGGTTAATTTTCTTATTTTCTTTATTGCTTCTCTGGTCAGTCGGGGAGCGAGGTTTTTCCTGGTCAGTGGATTAATCTGGAAATTCGGTGAGCCGATCAAGGTTTTTATTGAAAAATATTTTGACAAATTAGTGGTTTTATTTACTGTGCTTTTGCTTGGGGGTTTTTTTGCCATTAAATTCCTCCTTCCCTCTTCCACCATTGACCAGAATTACCTCTGGTCTCTAGACCAGGATTCCACTCCGGAGCGGATTCATTTCTGGAGCAAAAGAGAAAAAGACCAGCTGGTTTATTATCTGGAAGCAATAGATTCTTCTGGAAAAATTCTTTTTCACCAGCCGGTGACGGTTCCCGGAGAAAATTTTGTCCCTTCCCATCATAATCAGCCAGATTTGATTTTGCTGACAGAGGGTGAGAAGAAGTTTATCCTGGCTCGGATTTTTTCTGATTCTGGCTCACGGGCTCGTGGTTTTCTGGTGGTATATCAATATCAGTTGGGGAAATTGCTTAATCGGGCGGTTTATCGGTATGATTATTATCAGGAGCTGGGAAAAGGCAAATATCAGATTCGGGAGGTGGAAGCAAAAGGCTTGATAAAAAAAGATGGAAAAGAATTTCTGGTGATAGAAGAAAGGATAAAGGAATTCTCTCAAAAGCAACAGGAGGGCAGAGAAATTTCTCGGGGAGAGGTAAGAATTCCTCTGGGTTAGAATGGAAGATTTAAAAAAACGCATCTGGGTCGGGGTAAGTGGAGCCGGGAAATGTGATGGGTCTCTTTACCAAACCGCGGAGGAGCTGGGCAGAGAAATTGCTAAAAATCAGGCGGTGCTGGTTTGCGGAGGGCTGGGCGGGGTAATGGAGGCAGTGGCAAAGGGTGCCAGTGAGCAGGGAGGCATTACCATTGGAAGTCTCCCTGGATATGAAAAAGCTCAGGCTAATCCTTATATTCAGGTGCCAATTCCTACTGGCTTTGGTGAAGCACGAAATTTAATTCTGGTCCGATGTGCAGATGTGCTGATTGCTCTGGCAGGAGGAGCCGGCACTTTGAGTGAAATTGCCTTTGCCCTGAAAATTGGAAAGCCAGTGGTAGGCTTGAATACCTTTCAGGTTTCCGGGATTATTCCCGCGGAGAATCCGGCTCAGGCAGTAAAAAAGGCACTGGAGCTGGCAGGGAAAAAATGAAAAGACGCATCTTAAAAATTCTACCGCTGTTTCTCTTTTTATTGACCAGCTTCGCCTGTGTGGAGAAAAAAACCGGAAAAGAAATCCAGTCTCCTCCCAAACAGGTAAAACAAAAGGTAAAAGGAAAAAAAGGGGTCTGGCACACAGTAGAGCCGGGGCAAACTCTGTGGAGAATCTGCAAAACTTATGGAGTGGATATGGAGGAAGTAATCCGGCTCAACAATATTGAAAATCCCTCCCAGATTCAGGCAGGGCAAAAGATTTTTATCCCGGGAGTAAGCCAGGTTAAAAAGGTGCCAGCATCTTTTACTCCTTCTTCGCCGGCTTCTGCTCCTTCGCCAAAAACGAGACCATCAGCAAGAGCTTCTTCTCCACCTAAAAGTTATTCAAGCTCTGGCTCCTCAGGCAAGCTTCTCTGGCCGGTTCCCGGAGGAGTGCTTTATTCTGGGTTCGGTCCCAGAAATGGAAGATTTCATGAAGGAATAGATATTTCTGCCCCGGTGGGAACTCCGGTTTTAGCAGCAGATGATGGAAGAGTGGTTTACAGCGATGACCGGATTCGGGGATACGGCAATATGATTATCATCAAGCATTCCGGGAAATTAAGCACAATTTACGCTCATAATCGGGTGAATCTGGTTAAAGAAGGGGATTTTGTTCGCCGGGGTCAAAAAATTGCCGAGGTAGGAAAAACTGGAAATGCTACCGGACCCCACCTGCATTTTGAGGTTCGGGTTGGTAAAGAAGCGGTTAATCCTTTAAAATATCTAAAAAAGCCTAAATAAAACTCTGGGTAAACGATGAATCAGAATTCAACTTCAAAAGGCTCCGGTAAATTGAAATGGATTATTTTAGCAGTGGTCTTTCTTGTTTTTATTGGTGGAATGGTTTTTAGTTATTCTCACGCTGAGAAAACTTATTTAAAAGAACTGCCTAAAACTCCTTCTCAACCCTCAACCACAGGACTGGCGCCGGATATTGAGCTGATTAACCTTTCCGGGAAAAAGGTCCGGCTGAGTGACTTTCGGGGAAAGGCGGTTTTGATTAATTTCTGGTCAATTACCTGTCCTGCCTGCCTGATTGAGTTAAAAAGCCTGGAAAGCCTGGCAAAACAGCTTTCTGGAAAGCCATTTGCCCTGCTCTGCATCACCAATGACTCCCGCCAGACCATCCAGGAATTTCTTGACCGCACCGGATTAAAACTCCCGGTTTATTTTGACCCAAGCGGAGAAGCCCATTTGAGATACGGAGTGGCTTATCTTCCTGCCAGCTTTGTGATTGACCCAGAGGGAAGATTGATAGACCAGATAATGGGAGCCGCGGACTGGTCTGCTCCTTCAGTAATCAACTACTTTCAGGAATTATTTGAATCAACCCACTAGGGAAGCTGAGAAACCACCACAAACGGAGTAGGAATAAAACATAAAGCAAAAACCAGAAAAGCTAAAAAGGCAATAAATTTCCTGAGTGGGTCAAGACGAATTTGAGGGTAAACTGGCGGAGGATGTTTTATTCCTCTCGGTCCCATTAAAAGCAGAGCAAAAACCGCGAAAAAGAGCCAGCCCATCCAGAACAAAAATCCCATCACAAATAAAATCACCACCATTGCCCAGGAAAGATAATGAGTTCTCTCCCCAAAGCAGGCATAAGCAATATGCCCTCCATCCAGTTGCCCGATGGGAAGGAGATTAAGCATAGTCACAAAAAATCCCACCCAGGCCGCATCCAGAATCGGACTTTGAATTACCATATTCGGGTCCAGGCTGGGAAGCCAGAATTTAAAGGACCAGTAAATCAAAAGATTGGGCTGGAATAAAAACAAAGCCTCGCTTTTTTCAAAGGGAACTGCTTGAGCGGTCTGCACCCCAATATACATTGCAAATAAACTGACCAGAAAACCAGCCAGAGGTCCGGCAGAGCCAATATCCAAAAGAGCCCTTCGGTCACGAATCCTTCCCTTCATAAAAATAATCGCCCCAAAGGTCCCGACCAGATTAGGAGCCGGGATAAAATAAGGAAGGGAAGCAGGAACCCGATGATAGCGGGAAAATAGAAAATGCCCCAGCTCATGGGAAAGCAAAATCACCATCAAGGTCACAGAAAAAGGAAGACCATCCAGCCACCATTGAGGATGATATTTCAGATATACCCAGAACCTGCGTATATCCACATCATAATGAACCATATAGGAACCAAAAAACATTGTAGAGGCAAGGGTTAAAAGAAATAAAATAATATTCAGCCAGGGTATCCGAAACCGCTCCGGCTCTTCTGCCACACTCAACTCGGATAAAATTCGCTCCAGCTCGCTTTTAAAATCCTTCTCTTCTCCCATCAGCGGTTAAATCCTAGCATAGCTTAAAGGGGTTAACAAATTTTTCTTCCTTTGACTTATCCATCTTCTCCAAGATAATATAAAAACAGGAAATTTAAAGGAGGAAGAAATGAGCCCATATCCTAAAGGCGGAAAAAGAGAGATAATTCTGGAGAGAAAACAGGCGATTATTCTTTTCACTGGAGGAATTATTGCCCTGATTTTAATCTTTATTTTAGGAATGCTTTTTGGAAGGAATCTGGCAAGCAGAAAATATGCTGGGGAGCAGGCAAAAGTGGCAAAAGAAGCCTATTTCCCCAAAAAATCTCCTCCTGCTAAACCAGCCCCGGCTGAGAAAAAATCAGAAAAAGAAAAAGAAGAAGTGCTGAAAAAGATAGAGGAGCAAAAGCCTCCTTCAGAACTGCTCGCCAAACCATCTGAGAGCGGGGAACAAAAAGCTAAAACCGAAGAATCTAAACAAATAGAAGAAATAATAGAAAAAGCAGAGCAAACTTCAGAAGAAAAAAAGGAGAGCTCAGCAGAGAAAAAACCGCAAGAAAAGCCAGCAGAGAAACCAGAGGCAATTTATACCATTCAGGTGGCTAGTTTTCCAGAAAAAGCCAGTGCAGAGGAGCTGGTAAAAAAATTAAAGGGAAAAAAATGGCAGGCATATATGGAATCAGCAGAGATTCCCGGCAAAGGAATTTACTGGCGAGTATATGTGGGCAAGTATTCAAATAAAGAGCAGGCAGATAAAGCTCTGGTTATTTTCAAATCCCGGGAGCCAGATTTTAAGGATGCTTTTGTCAAAAAACGAGGTTAAGAAATGAAGGGGCTGGTTTTAAGCGGAGGCAGGGGCACCCGTCTCCGCCCGATTACTCATACCCGTGCCAAGCAATTAATCCCGGTAGCAAACAAGCCGGTTTTATTTTATGGGCTGGAGGCTCTGGCTCGGGCAGGGATAAAAAAAGTGGGAATTGTCGTGGGAGACACCAGAGAAGAAGTAATGAATGCGGTAGGAAATGGAGGTAAATTCGGTTTAAAAGTGGAATATATCCATCAGCCCGAGCCTCTGGGCTTGGCTCATGCGGTTTTAATCAGCCGGGATTTTCTAAAAGATGAGCCCTTTGTAATGTATCTGGGAGACAATCTGGTAAAAAGCGGGATTAAAAAATTTGTTGACCAGTTCAAAAAGGAAAAACCCAACAGCCAGATTCTTCTTGCCCGGGTAAAGAATCCTCAGCAGTTCGGAGTGGCAGAGCTGAAAGGAAACCGGGTGGTCAGATTGCTGGAAAAACCTAAAAAGCCGAAAACTAATCTGGCACTGGTAGGAGTTTATATCTTTGATTCTCACATTCATCAGGCGGTTCGGGAGATTAAGCCCAGCTTTCGGGGAGAGCTGGAAATCACTGATGCTATTCAGTGGCTGATTGACCGGGGACTGGAAGTGAACTATCAGGTAATTGATGGCTGGTGGAAAGATACCGGCAAGGTAGAAGACCTTTTAGAAGCAAACCGGATGCTTTTGGATGATATTGAGGAGCAGATAGAAGGAGAAGTTGACAAAAAGAGCAGAATTGAATTCCGGGTAATTATTGAAAAAGGAGCACAGGTCAAATCAAGCATTATTCGGGGACCGGCAATCATCGGCTCGGGCACCGTGATAGAAAATTCCTATATCGGACCCTTTACCTCCATTGCGGAGAACTGCCTGATTCAGGGAGCAGAAATAGAGCATAGCATCATAATGGCAGAGAGCAGGATAGAAAATCCTCCCAAAAGGCTTTCTGATTGTCTGATTGGGAGGAATGCGGTGATTAAATGCTCTCAGAAAAAACCAGAAGCACTTCGGTTAATTATTGGAGACAGCTCGGAGGTGGATTTAGTTTAAAATGAGTTCAGAAAATTATAAACCTGAATCTTATTGGCAAGAGAGATTAAGTGGTAATTTTAATTTAAAGGGAGTGGGACTGGTTAATTTAAGAGAGCCATTTAATTACTGGCTCTATAAAAAACGAAGCAGTCGGCTTTTTAAAGAACTAGAAAGATATAAACTAAATTGGGAGCAGATAAATCTTTTGGAAGTAGCTCCCGGAGTTGGTTATTACACGGAAATATTTAAACGGCTGGGAGTGAAAAATTTAACCGGGATAGACATTGCAGAAGTATCGGTAAAAAAACTCCAGCAAAAATATCCAGAGTATAATTTTATCCAGGGAGATATTGGGGAAACCTCACTAGAAAATAATCTTTATCATCTTATTACGATGATTGATGTAGTTTTCCACATCACTTCTGACCAGCTTTTTTACCAGACCCTGGAAAATCTAAAAAATGCTCTGGCTCCAAATGGTCTTTTAGTTATTACGGACCGTTTTCCTCCCGAAGATTTGAACTGGGCAAAACATGTCAGGCTTCGTTCCTTTAAAACTTATAAAAAAGTATTAACTGAAAAAGAATTCAATAAAATAGAAATCAAACCTTTGATATATTTAATGAGTGAACAGATTGGAAATCAATATCATCTTGCCCCAAAGTGGGCGGTATTCATTTGGAATAAAATTTGTTGGTGCGCTTCCCAAAATGATTTACTGGCTAATCTTGTTGGAGGAGGATTTTATACTCTGGAGAGGGTTTTGGACCAGCTCGGATTTCCTTTCTCATTCGCAGAAAAGGTTCTCATTGCCCAGAAAAAATAAATGGAGGTAGAAATGATTGATGGAGTTTCTATTAAACGGCTTAGAGTTATCCCGGATGAAAGAGGAAGGCTGATGGAGGTTCTCCGCTCGGATGACCCGTTTTTTGAAAAATTTGGTCAGGCTTATATCGCCACTGCTTATCCAGGCGTGGTAAAAGCCTGGCACCGACATAAAAAGCAAAATGACTATTTCACCTGCCTGAAAGGAATGGCAAAGCTGGTTTTATATGATGGGCGAGAAGATTCTCCCACCAAAGGCGAATTAAATGAATTTTTCATTGGCGAACATAATCCCCTTTTAATTCGCATCCCGGCCGGGGTCTGGCACGGATTTAAATGCATCAGCGAAACCGAATGCATCTGCTTAAACCTCCCCACCGAGCTTTATAATTATGACCAGCCGGATGAAGAGCGAATCCCTCCTCATCAAAATCAAATTCCTTATGACTGGAGTAGGAAAGACCGCTGAGATGAAAATCCTGATTACTGGCGGAGCAGGGTTTATTGGCTCTAATTTTATCCACTTCCTGCTTGAAGAAACCAGCCACGAACTGATTAACCTTGATGCCCTTACCTATGCGGGCAATCTGGAAAACCTGAAAAAGATAGAAAATCATCCCCACTATCAGTTTATTAAAGGAGATATTTGTGATTCCGAGCTGGTGGAAGAAATCCTTAGCTCGGGCGTGGAAGCAGTGGTAAATTTTGCCGCGGAAAGTCATGTGGACCGGAGCATTTTAGAGCCTCAAAACTTTCTTCAGACCAATTTCTTTGGCACCGCGGTGCTTTTAGAATCCGCTCGCCAGCACCCGCTAAAAGTTTTTCTTCAAATCAGCACCGATGAAGTTTATGGAGCAATTATGGAAGGCTTTGCTGATGAAACCTATCCCTTAAATCCCAGCTCGCCTTATTCTGCTAGTAAAGCCGGGGCAGACCTTCTCTGTCTGGCATATCATCGCACCTATCAGGTGCCGGTGATTATTGCCCGCTTAAGCAACAATTATGGTCCTTATCAATTTCCTGAGAAGCTCATTCCTCTTTTTATTAGCAATGCTCTGGAAAATCAGCTCCTGCCGGTTTATGGTGATGGGCTTTATGTTCGGGACTGGCTTTATGTGGAAGATGCCTGCCAGGCTCTGCTTTTGATTCTGGAAGAAGGAAAGATTGGAGAAGTTTATAATGTGGGCGGGGGCGAGCTGAAAACCAATCTGGAAGTCACAGAATTGATTTTAAAAACCCTGGGCAAGCCCAAAAGTTTAATTCAGTTTGTTAAAGACCGCCCCGGGCACGACCGAAGATATGCACTGAACTCTGAGAAAATCAAAACCGAGCTGGGCTTTGAGCCAAAAATAAATTTTGAGGAAGGCTTGAAAAGGACCATCAAGTGGTATCAGGAGAATCAAAGCTGGTGGAAGCGAGTTAAAACCGGAGAATATATGGAGTATTACCAAAAGCAATATGGAAATCGGCTGAAAAAAAATTAAATATGAAAATTTTAGTTCTGGGAGGGAGCGGTCTTTTAGGAAGTGCTCTGGGGGTGGAGCTGGAAAGAACTGGACACCAGCTCCTTGCCCCTTCTCATTCTCATCTGGATATTACCGAGCAAGAGAAAGTTTTTGATTATGTCCGCCAGGCTCAACCGGAGATAATTATCAACTGCGCTGGTTTTACCCGGGTAGATGATTGCGAGAGCCACCAGAAACTGGCTTTTGAGATAAACGCCAAAGGAGCGGGAAATCTGGCAGAAGCCTCCCGGCAGGTGGCTGCCTTAATGGTGCAAATATCCACAGATTATATCTTTAATGGAGAAAAGCCCGGGGAATATACCGAAGAAGATGAGCCTGCTCCTCTTAGTATTTACGGAAAAAGCAAGCTGGAAGGCGAGATATTGGTAAAGGAACAGGCTGAGCACTGGTTGATTATCCGCACCAGCTGGCTGTTCGGAGAGGGGGGAGAGAATTTTATCAGCAAGATTCTTTCTCGCTGGAGGGAAGGAGCAGAGCAATTAAAAGTGGTGGCAGATGAAAAAGGAAAGCCCACTTATGCCCGGGATTTAGCCCGGGTAATTAAAGCGTCAATAGAAAAAGGCTTAAGGGGTATATATCACTTTGCCAATCAGGGGGTGGTAAGCTGGTATCAGCTGGCAGAGGAAGTCTTTAAGCTGAGCAAAGAAACCGCCCGGCTCGTGCCAGTAAGAGCAGAGGAATATGGTCTTCCTGCCCGCCGACCGAAAAATTCTGCTCTGAGCACAGAAAAAATTCAAAAAGCTTTGGGAATAAAAATCCGCCATCACCAGCTGGCGGTTAAAGAATATCTGGAAAAAACCGGCTGGATAAGGTAAATTTTTAACAAAAAGCATCTAAAAGGGAGAAGAAAATGAAAAAAACCTGCACTTTTTGCGGAAAAGGTTTGGGAGAGATAAAGGAACTTTTTGCTGGTCCGGTAATTTATATCTGCAATGAATGTATTGAGGAATATAATGCCCGGCTTCATAAGGGAGAGATAGAGGCGAACAGAAAGCTTCGTCAGGAGATAGAACGAGCGGTTTCAGAGAGTTTTCGTGGGATTGTTGCGAATCTGGATTTAGGGGAGCTGACCGAGAAATATCAGCTCTTAATGAGGGTAAAATTTAAAGAGGAGCCAGAAGGACCGAGTTTTGAAGAGGTATTTGAAGAGTTTAAGCGCGGGGTGGAGCAGGTAATTGCTCCGGATGATTATCAGACCCGATATGACCTGGGAATTGCTTACAGCGAAATGGGACTTTTAGAAGATGCTTTTCGGGAGCTGTTTCAGAGCTTTCGCTCCTCGCTCCGACATCGGGACTGGCAGAAAGCCAAAGAGATTTTAAGTGTGATTTTGTATCTGGGATTTGACCCGAAAAAAGTTATTGATATGCTGGCAGAAACTTTTCAGGAAAGGGGGTAGGTGAAATTGAATATCTGTGTAATTGGAGTTGGTTATGTTGGTCTGGTAGCTGGCACCTGTCTGGCAGAAAGCGGAAATGAGGTCATCTGTGCAGATATTGATGAAGAAAAAATTAATCTGCTCAAACAGGGCAAGGTGCCGATTTATGAGCCGGGGCTGGAAGAATTAATTGAGAGAAATCTCAAAGAGGGAAGACTGAGTTTCACCACTGATTTAGACCGGGCAATTCAATCATCTGAAGTAATTTTCATCGCAGTGGGAACCCCTTCTTTGCCGGATGGCTCTGCAGACCTGAGCGCAGTTTACCAGGTCGCCCGAAGAATTGGCAAAAATCTTAACGGATACAAAATTATAGTTACCAAAAGCACCGTGCCAGTGGGAACCGGCGATGAAATTGAAAAAATCATCAAACAGGAAAGCGGAAGTGATGATTTTGATGTGGTGAGCAATCCAGAGTTTATGAAAGAAGGAGCCGCGGTAGAAGATTTTATGAAGCCAGACCGGGTAATCATTGGCACGGATTCGGAGCGAGCTTTTGAGATAATGGAGCAGATTTACGAGCCCTTTGTCCGCACGGAAAATCCCATCATCCGGATGGACCGAAGAAGCGCAGAAATGACCAAATATACTGCCAACGCCTTTTTAGCCGCAAAGATCAGCTTTATCAATGAGATGGCGAACATCTGTGAGCGGGTAGGAGCAAATATAGATTCGGTGCGGAGGGGAATTGGGTTCGACAAAAGAATTGGCTTTCAGTTTCTTTTTCCGGGCGTAGGCTACGGTGGAAGCTGTTTTCCCAAAGATGTGAATGCTCTGATCAGGACCGCTCAGCAGAATGGCTTTGAAGCCAAAATCTTAAAAGCGGTGCAGAGCGTGAACCTGAACCAGAAGCAAAGGCTGGTGGAACGAATCCGCCAGCATTATGGCGAAAGAATCAAAGGACTTCTATTTGCGGTCTGGGGCTTGGCTTTCAAACCCCGAACCGATGATATGCGGGAAGCTCCTTCCATTGTCATCATCAAAAAAATATTAGAATCCGGGGCAAAGGTGCGGGCTTATGACCCGGTAGCAATGGAAAATGCAAAAAGAATCTTCGGCAAACAAATCTCTTATGGACAAAATCCTTACCAGACCCTGGAAGGTGCCAGCGGATTGGTAATAGTTACAGAATGGTCTGAATTTCGACGCCCGAATTTTGAAAAAATTAAACAGCTTTTAAAAGAACCGGTCATTTTTGACGGCAGAAACCTTTTTGACCCTAAAAAGATGAAAGAGCTGGGATTTGATTATTATTCTATCGGAAGAATGCCGGTTAATTCACCGCATTAAGAGCCTGCCCAGCCATCCCCGCTCCGAATGAATGGCTCCCTCCGGACAGACCTCCTGACAGCAAAAACAACTGATGCACCGGGAGCGGTCGATCTGAATTTTTTTCCTGCTTCTTCTTTCTTTGGGCACCAGAGATAATGCCTGACTCGGACAAACCTCCACACATATCCCGCAAGCCCGACATTTTTCCTGGTCAAATTCCGGTCGCCAGTAAACCCGTCTCTTGAAAATTCTCCTTGCCAGACGGGGAATCTTCTCTCCCTCAGGAGGTCCGGGATGAGGCAGTTGAAAATCTTTTATTTTAACCTCTTCTAAATCCATTCCTATTATTTCTATTTCCTCCAGCCTGCCCTTCCCCACCTGAAATTTCTCGCCTAAAAAAGCGGTTAAATTATAATCAAAGGGAAAATTTACCACCTCTCCACAGACCCGGTCCAAAGCCACAGCATCGGTTGAGGCAAAAAATAAACCTAATTTTCTCGGCTCACCGTTGTTGGGTCCATTTCCTTCCATTGCTATTATCCCATCCATAATGGTAAGGGAGGGAGAGAAATACCGATAAATCTCTAAAAGAAGCAAAGTGAATAAGTCAGCACGATAAGCAGATTCCAGATGATACATCGCTTTTCTCGCCCCAGCAACACAGCCAAAAAGATTTTTTACCCCCAGAGTAAGGAGCAAAAAAGCATGGGTCTTGAATTTGGCAAGATTTATTATCCGGTCAAATTCCAGAGATTCCTCTGACAAATCTAAAAAATGATACTTGAGGGGCTCTTTAATTTCTACCCGCTTGAGATGAGCAAAATTTAGAATCTCAACCCCCAGCCTTTTTGCTAAAGGCACCAGCCCAATTTTCTCTGCTACCAGCTGAGCCGAGCCCCGGGAGGGACTATCACCAATCACCGGCTTTGCTCCTAAATCTAAAACCATCTGGCAGGTCGCATAAATAACTGCAGGATGAGTGCAAACCGCACTTTCCACTGGCTTGGGCCAGAGAAAATTCGGCTTGACCAAAACCCGCTCTCCAGGCCGAATTCTCTTTTCCGGGGGAATTAAAGAAAAGGCTTTTTCCAGAAATTGACGGAGCTTTTTCAGGTCATAATCCGCAAGCTTTTCAATAATAACCTTGCTCAAATTAGCCAGAGGTGGTTTGCTCTGCCGGGTTTTGAGCCTCAGGCTCTTCTCTTCTCGGCTTCTTCACCGCCTGTTTGATAATTAAATAGCTTCCCTTAGCACCCGGCACCGAACCCTTTACTACCAAAAGATTCTCCTCTGCCCGAACCTCTATCACCTTTAAATTCTGAGCCGTGACTCTTTCCACTCCATAATGTCCGGGCATTTTCTTTCCCTTAAATACCCTACCGGGTAAGGCGCTGGCACCAATAGAACCCCCATGCCGAAAATATTCATGGGTGCCATGCCCGGCAGGGGCGCCAGCAAACCCCCATCTTTTTACAACCCCCTGAAATCCTCTTCCCTTGCTCCAGCCAATAACATCAACATAATCTCCTGGTTTAAAAACTTCATCTAACTTAATGGGCTGACCGGGTTTTAATTCTTCTGAAAAATCTTCACTCAAGCGAATTTCCCGAACAAATCGTTTGGGCGTGGTCTGCGCCTTTTGAAAATGCCCGAGCAAAGGCTTGGTGGTGCGTTTGGGCTTCTTCTCGTCAAAGCCGAGCTGAACCGCATAATATCCATCTCGTTCCGAAGTCTTTACCTGAATCACCACACAGGGACCAACCTCTAATAGCGTAACTGGAATCGCATTTCCTTCCTGGTCAAATACCGTGCTCATCCCCAGCTTTTTGCCTAAAAGTCCCGGAATCATCTCCACCACTCCCAATTTTTTGGCATAAGATAACAGCTTTTAAAGAAAAGTCAAGCGGTCCCCGAAGCGGTTTTTTTCTTATCTGCCGGGGGAATTTAGCTTGTCTAAAAGCCATTCTCGGTCAAATCTTATCCATCCAATTGACTTTCGCTTCCAGGTATAAGTCATCCAGATTTTCCCATCTGGAGCCTGGGCAAGGCTGGGATAGGAGAATTCGCCATTTTCAGTCTCTATGTCATAGACCTTTTTCCAGCTTTTGCCATTGTCAGTGGAGATGGCAAAAGAAAGAGGGGTTCTTTTTCTCTGGGAGTCATTATAAGCAACAACCAGCTCACCTGTGCGGAGCTTGAGCAGGTCAATCCCGGCATTGGGATTGGGAAGCTCTATTTGCTCCGGTTTACTCCAGGTAAATCCTTTATCTTGGGAATAAGCTCGCCAGATATAGCTCCCTCTTCCGCAGGTGCGCATTAAAGCCAAAAGCCTACCATCAGATAGCTCCACTACCGCGGGCTGTATATTTCCGGGAAGAGATTTAATCCTTCCTGCCTTTTCCCAGCTCTTTCCTCCATCCCGGGAAAGCATAAAAACCGCATTGCAGAAAACTTCATCATAAAGCGGAAAAAGCCATTCTCCACTGGATAAAACCAGAATATGATTTCTGGGCATCCAGCCCCATTTCTTGCGAAAGTATTTGACCGCTCCAAAAGTCTTTCCTCCGTCTTCTGAAATGGTGTATTTAATGCTTGCCATTGTCCAGTTTAAGCCCTCAATGGTCACAAAAAAGAGCCAGACTTTCCCATCCGGGGCATAAAAAAGCACAGGATTGCCCTCAGGTTTATCAGGAGTATCAATCAAAAGCCGGGGCTGGCTCCAGCTCCCTTTTTCTTTTTCATACCTGCTTAAATAAAGAGCCACATCCGGCGCCCCCTCTCTTTTCCCGGCATACCAGACACAGAGCAGGTCGCCATCTGGAAGAGCAATTAAAGTAGAAGCATGATTGGATGGTAGTTTGGATGTTGGCTGAAAAATCAGTCCTTTTTCAAATTCTGCTTTAACTGAAAGAGCAAAAAGAAAAAAGACCAGAAAAAGTAGAGCTTTATTCATTTTCTTCCTCCCTGATAAATTGCTGGCTTTTTTCAAAGACTTTGTCTTTTTCTTTAAGAGGGTCAAGCCAGACAAGGTCCTTCTCTCCCCGAAGCCAGACCAACTGCCTGCGGGCATAATGACGGGTTTGCTTTTTAATCTCGTGCACTGCTTTTTCCAGAGTGAGCCTGCCATCTAAATGAGAATGAAGCTGGCGGTAGCCAATAATTTTCTGGCTCTCCAGCTCCGGACCATAGCCCATCTCCCGAAGCCTTTTCACCTCTTCCAAAAATCCTCGCTTCATCATTTCATCTACTCGTTGATTGATTCGCTGATATAGTAAATTGCGCTCAAGATTTAAGGCAAAATGAAGAACATTGAGACCAGAAGAGGCTTTTTCCCCAAAATGCTCGCTCAGGGGCTTGCCAGTAAGCTGATACACCTCCAAAGCACGAATCAGACGCTGAATATCATTGGGATGAATCCTCCGGGCAGAAGCCGGGTCAATTTTTTCTAAAAGCTGGTGAAGATACCATCTGCCCCGCTCCTCTGCCAGCTTTTTTAATTCTGCCCGGATTTCCGGGCTTCTTCCCGGACCTGTAAAAAGCCCGTAAATCAGCACCCGAATCCAGAAGCCAGTGCCCCCAACAATGATGGGAATACCTCCTTCTTTACCAATCCGCTCAATCTCTTTTAAAGCAAGGGTGCGGAATTTCATTGCATCAAAAGGCTGGTCCGGCTCAACCACATCAATTAAATGATGAGGGATGCCTTTTCTTTCCTCAGCTGGGAGTTTATCTGTCCCAATATCCATATACCGATATACCTGGGCAGAATCAGCACTGATAATCTCTGCAGGATACCCCTGCTCTCTCAGCCAGAGGGCAAGCTCAATTGCCAGCCGACTCTTTCCCGTAGCAGTGGGACCTGAAATTATAATTATTTTATCATCTACCATTTTCACCAATAAAGTTTAATAGATAAAATAAAAACTTAAATTGAAATCCCGGCTCAATTTTGCTAAATTATACCCCAGAGGCGGATAATGCGAAAAGGGGTTGAATTTGCAGAAAGACAAAGTGGATATTCCATTCCTTTGACTACATCTTCAATTAAACCATTCAAAAAACAATTTTCAGCCCCCCATTATCGGTTTATGGAAGATTTTTTAGACCTAGTGAAAAATGAGATATTTTTACCTTTAGCTTTATCTAAGAATGAAGAAGAGTT
The DNA here is from genome assembly GCA_964553915.1 of uncultured bacterium. Lineage (GTDB taxonomy): Bacteria > RBG-13-61-14 > RBG-13-61-14 > RBG-13-61-14 > DRUE01 > CAZKMM01. Next base: position 998 of record CAZKMM010000006.1, on the reverse strand, counting down.
CTCAAAGAAAATAAAGGAATATTTACCAATATTCACTTACCTGCGACTCGCTGTAATTTTAAATATTTTTACGGTTTATAGAGATAATTTTTCAAAGCTTGAGCAAGATTTGGTTAAATTGTTAGAAATACTTAGTGAAACTGTCAAAAAGAACAAAAAATATTTAAAATTCAAAAAATCGGCAAATTTAGATTTCATTTTATATAGTATTAAAACTGCTAATAAAAATATTTTTCAACTTATTTACAAGGACGAATCCCAGTCTCTTTCCCCAGTTAAATCAAAAAAAATGAGCCAGCTTGCCAGTGCAGTGGATTTCTACCTTATCTTTATTTTTTTAGTTCTGGAAAAGAAGATTAAACCTAAAAGAGCAAAATTTTTAGACATAGCTATTGACCGCTTAAATCAGATTGTTGTTGAATACTATCATCTAATTAAAAAGTTAGCCAGTATTTCCAGACCTAAAAAATTCCCTAAAAAATCTTCTGTCTCAATCTCCTTATTTACCAAGGAAGATGTTGAGCTTAGTGAAGAAGGATTAAAAGAGTATCTAGAAATGTTAGAAAATGAAGAAGATTAAAAAGGTCTACACCGGAAATATTTTTATTATTGATTTCAGCCTAAATTCCAAAAGGAGTGAAATCAAAAAATCAAGACCAGGGGTAGTTTTTCAAAACGATGAAGTGACCAACCAAGTTAAAACAGTTATAGTGCTTCCTTTTACTTCAAATTTAAAAAGGAAAGGATTGCCATATGCTCTATTTATTCCGAAAAGCAAAGAGAACGGATTAGAGAAAGATTCTATAATTCTTTGCCATCAGATCCGAGCGGTTGATAAAACCAGATTAAATAAGAAAATCGGCAGACTTAATGATAAACAAATTTCAGAGTTAGAATTAAAACTTTTATACACTTTAGGAATTAGCTAATTTATCATCTCGGAATTACTGGCAATATAATATGCGAAGGATATTTAGAATTATGATAAATCAACTGAT
>CAZKMM010000005.1:23590-41997 GCA_964553915.1 uncultured bacterium | reverse complement strand
CTCAAATTTTTTGAAGATGCGGAGGAGATGAATTTGATTGATGAAGCACCGGAAGAAATTGAATTTGTGGAAACTCCTATCTAGAGTTTTTATTTTGCTTTGTTTCCCTTCTGGCTAAAAATCCTAAGATACCGGTATAATTAAAGCAATGGCGGAGAAAGTATTAGTCGCTTTTAGCGGGGGGGTGGATAGCTCGGTTGCTTGTCATCTTTTAAAAGAACAGGGATATGAGGTAATAGGAGTTTATTTTCAACTGGGCACAGTCCCTCCTTTGCCGGAAATAGAAAAAAAGGCTCTGCTCAATGCTCAGAGGTCTGCTTCCCAGCTCGGGATTAAATTTATCTCTCTGGATTTGAAGGAGAGGTTTTTTAAAAAAGTGGTTAAGCCTTTTGTCAGGTGGTATTTGAGGGGCAGAACTCCCAATCCCTGTGCGGTGTGTAATCCAGAGGTGAAATTCTGGGCATTGTTTCAATTAAAGAGGGAGCTGGGAGCAGGCTGGGTAGCCACCGGTCATTATGCTCGGGTAGTTTATGATTCTAATTTTAGAGAATATCAACTTTTGGAGGCGGTAGATAGAAATAAAGACCAGTCATATTTTCTTTTTAAGCTCAAGCCTGCCTGGCTGGGGAAAATCATTTTTCCTCTGGGAGAAAAAAGCAAAGCCCGGATCAAAAAATATGCCCAGGAGCTGGGGCTGACATCTGGAAAAAAAGAAGAGAGCCAGGATTTATGTTTTGTTTATTCTAGAAACTATGCTCAGGTAATAGAACTGTTAGCCCAAAAGCCCTCAAAAGAAGGAGAAATCATTAATTCTCAGGGCAGGGTTTTGGGGAAACATAAAGGCATATATTATTATACCATTGGACAGCATCGGGGCTTGGGCATAAATGAGTCGGGCTGGTATGTGGCTAAAATTTTGCCAGAAGAAAATCAGATAGTGGTGGGAAGAGAATCAGAACTATATCATCAAGTTATGCTGGTGGAAGATTTAAACTGGCTGGCAAAGGCTAGCTTCCCACTCTCCTGTCAAGCAAAATTTCGCTACCGAAGTGAAAAGGCAGACTGTCTGGTGGAAAGAGCAGGGAAGAGGGAAGTTCTGGTAAAATTTTCTCAGCCTCAAAGAGCCCTTACTCCGGGTCAAGCGTCTGTATTTTATCTTGGAGAACGGGTGCTGGGAGGGGGGTGGATTAAGGAGGTTAAAGAGTAGAGGTGCCAGATAAAGAAAAACTCCGGCTTTGCTTAATCACCTTTGGCTGTAAGGCAAATCAATATGATAGTGCCTGCCTGCTTGGATACCTCAAAGATGATTTTGTTCTGGTGGCTCCGGATTCTGAGACTCCGGCAGATATTTACATATTAAACACCTGCACGGTTACCCATAAAGCAGATTTTGAGGCTCGGCAGTGGCTTCGGAGAGTAAAAAGATTAAATCCCCGCTCGCAGGTGATTATTACCGGCTGTTTAGGAGAGGCAAATCCCGGGGGGTTAAGGGAAGAAAAGCCGGAGCGGATTTTCGGGATAAAAGACCGGGCAGAGCTGGTTAAATATCTTCTGGGCAGGGAAATAGTCCCACCCGGGGAAATTTTTTTTCACCCTCAGGCGGGCAGACAGGTGCGGGCTCGGGCATTATTGAAAATTCAAGAAGGTTGTAATTACCGATGTAGCTATTGCATTGTTCCTTATGCCCGGGGAAAGAGCCGGAGTCTGGAAAAAGAAAAAATTTTTACCCAGCTAGAGGCTTTGCAGGAGCAGGGATTTAAAGAGGTGGTTTTATGTGGAATAAATCTTGGAGAATGGGGAAAAGACCCGGGCTCAGATCTTGCCCGACTTTTAATAGAAATCAGAGAGGCTGGTTTTGATTTTCGTATTCGGCTCAGCTCTTTAGAACCGATGACTATATCGGAGTCCTTGCTTGAGATTCTAAAAGAGGCTGATTTTATCTGCCCTCATCTTCATCTTGCCCTTCAAAGCGGAGATGATGAAATTCTTTCCCGAATGAAAAGACCCTATCAGGCAAGGGATTTTCTTGCTCTTTCTCAGAAGCTCTTTGATATTATCCCTAATTTATGCCTGGGGCTGGATGTGATTGCTGGTTTCCCCGGAGAGGAAGAGGAACATTTTCGCAATACCTTAGAATTATTGGAGGAGATTCCCTTTGCCTACCTGCATATTTTTAGGTTTTCTCCTCGTCCGCTTACCCCGGCTCAAAAGCTTCGCCCTCGGGTGCCAGAGAGAATTATCCGGGAGCGAGAAAGGGTTTTATTTGAGCTGGCAGAGTTAAAGAGGCGGGCATATCTTAATCAGCAAAGAGGGAGAATTTTAGAAATGATTATTGAAGACCGGGTTGAAGGCTGGGCTTTCGGACATAGTGAGAACTATCTTTATCTTAAAGTAAAAAGTTCTACTCCGCTTCGGGATAAAATTTCTGTAAAGGTTTTGGAAATTAAAGATGAAGAAATCATTGCTCAGGAGGTTTAGGGGTTGGAGATAGATTTAAAGGAGCTGGAGGAGAGGGTAGGGTATCATTTTCAAAATCCAGAGCTTTTAAAAAGAGCTCTCACCCATCGTTCCTGGGCTTATGAGCAAGGTCAGCGGAAAAAAGTCTCAAATCAGGAGATTATGAACCAGCATTATGAGCGGTTGGAATTTTTAGGAGATGCGGTGGTTGATTTAGTGGTAAGTCATCTTTTGATGGAGAAATTTCCCCAGGCTCCGGAGGGGGATTTAAGCCGGATTCGGGCTCGGCTGGTCAATGTTAATCAGCTGGCAAAGCTGGCAAAAAGCCTGGGACTTGACCGGTATCTTTTTCTGGGAAAAGGAGAAGAAGCAACTGGAGGGAGAAAAAAATTTTCTATTTTAGCTGATGTTTATGAAGCTCTTTGTGCCGGGGTTTATTTAGATGGCGGGTATCACGCGGTTTTTGAAATGATAAAAAGTCATTTCCAGCCCATTCTGAAAAAGATAGACCTGAGCATTATTGAGCAGGATTATAAAACCAGGCTCCAGGAGCTGGTGCAGGCAGAGAAGAAAAAAGCTCCCAGATATCGCCTGATTTCTGCAACAGGACCAGACCATAATAAAACTTTTTATGTTCAGGTTCTGATTGACCGGGAACCTGTTGCTCAGGGGAGAGGCAAGAGTAAAAAACAGGCGGAACAAAATGCGGCTAAAAAAGCTTTGGAGATTCTCACTAATCTTGATAAAATGAAAAAAAATGAAAAAGCCTGAAAAAGCATATTGTCTTGCCTGCGGGGAACAGGTGCCTCTAGAAAAGGTTGACCTGGGAATTGAAGGGGAGGAGCTTTACCGCTGTGCCTATTGCGGGGCATATCTGGGAACCAAAAAATCGCTGGAAAAAATTGCCGAAAATCCTGCTTCCGCAGAGATATTTATGTCTGTATCTGCTCCGGCTCCAGAATCTGCCCAGCAAATGGAAGATTTCCATTCTGAAGAAAGTTCCCTGGCTGGTGGGGCGATTCCTGAGGTTCCAGATGCCTCTCTCTCTGCCCGGCAAATTACCACCCAGGCTGAAGATGAAGTTTTTACTCCTGCTCCTACTCCGGAGCCGGAACTTCCCAAATTAGAAACCATTATTTTAGCTGAGGATTCGGAGCTGGTGACCAGAATATTAAAAGAGATGATCATCACCAAGAAACTGAGCAAAAGGGTTATTTCCTGTAAAAATGGCTTTGAATTTATCATTGAGTATCTTAAATCCCGCACCGAGCAGATTCCTATTGGGTTGATTATCTTGGATGTGATTATGCCGGTGCTGAATGGGATAAGTTCCGCAGTAGCAATTCGTGCTTGGGAAAAAGCATTGAATTTAGGTCCTGTGCCTATTTTGTATTTTACTTCCAAACGATGCGACCAGACCTTCAAACGGGTGCTTCAACATACCCGTCCGGCAATGTATATAAATAAAGGAAACATTGAGCGGGCGGTTCAGCTGGAGCAGAGGATTGAAAAAGTGGTTAACCAGCTCTTAAAAGAAAGTTTTTGATTTGCTCAAAGAGCCTTTTCCAGCCGGAGTAAGTAAATTTTTAATTTAATCCCGCCCGGAGCGCTGAATCCCCGAAGGGAGCGGTCTTTGCCCACTACCCGGTGGCAGGGAATAAAGATGGGAAGCGGATTTCTGGCAAGTGCCTGGGCAACTGCCCGGGTTGCTCTAGGATTTTTTATCTTCTCTGCCAGCCAGCTATAGGTTCGGGTCTCTCCCCAGGGGATTTTCATTGTTTGTTCATAGACTTTCTTTTTGAACCGGCTCAATTCTGAAAAATCCAGAGGAGGAAGTTCTGGCAGGGGCTGGGCTTGAAAATATCTTTCCAGATATTTCTTTGCCTGTTTGACTATTGCGGGAGCTGGTGATTTTCCCGGCTTTATTTCCGGATAGAGGTCGGTAAGATAATCAATCATTTTCTCGCGATTCCATCCAGGCAGGAGCAGGCGCTTAATTCCTTTTTCTCCGCTTACCAGAGCCAGCTCTCCCAGTGGGCTGGAGAAAAACCAGTATTCCATTATTTTCTCCTCAGAATTTGCTTCAGGGTTTCCAGTTCTTCCATTTTCAAAACCCGGGCAAGAAGGAAATAAACCCCGGCACTGATTATTACCCCTCCCAGGAGCCAGAGCAGTTTTTCCAGAATCCTTCCTGGGTCAAGCCAGAGAGAAAATCGGGAAAGATAAAGCGAGATTAAAATTAAAGGCAGGCAGGCAATTAGAGATTTCCCTGCGGTTTTAAGAATCATTTGAAAATGAAAAGAGATTGGTTTTTTAGAAAAAAGTAAAACAAGGAGAAGGAAATTAATAATGGTTGCCAGAGCTGTGGCAAGAGCTACTCCGGCAAAACCCAGATATGAAATCCGGGTCAAAAAGATACAACCAAGTAGATTAACCAGCATTGCGATGAAGCCACACCAGACCGGGGTTTTTGCGTCCTGAAGGGAGTAGTAACCAGAAGCCATTATTCTCACCCCGGCACCTGCCCAGAGAGCCAGCCCGTAAAAGAGCAGAGCAAAGGCGGTGCTTTGAGTATCCTGAGCAGAGAAGGTGCCGTGCTGATAAATCAGGCTGATGATGGGAATCCGAAGTAAAATCAATCCGAGCATAGAAGGAATAATCAGAAATCCCACCAGCCGGAGTCCGAAGTTAACCAGTCTTTCAAATTCCTGCCACTGCTTCTGGGAAGCGAACTGGCTCAGGCTTGGTAAAATTGCGGTCGCCAGAGCAATAGCAAAAATTGCCAGCGGGAGTTGAACCAGCCGGTCCGCATAATATATGTAGCTCCTGCCTCCCTCAAACGGTGAGACAAAAATAGTAGCAATTAACAAATTGATCTGGTAGATACTTGCTCCAAAAATACTGGGAAGCATTAGCCTCCAGATTTTTCTCAAGCCGGGATGATTTAGTTCCAGAATTGGCTTAAAAGTAAAACCATAGCGAATTAAAACCGGCACCTGAGCCAGAAATTGAACCACGCCCCCGGCTAAAACCCCTATGACCAGAGCAAATCCTGGATGCCAGAATTGAAAACGATGATTGATAATCAACACCGAGGCAATCAGAGAGATATTTAAGAAGATCGGGCTGGCAGAAGGCATTACAAAATGCTTAAAGGAATTAAGCACTCCCATTGCCAGAGCCACCAGACAGATAAGCAGAGTATAAGGGAAAAGCTGGCGGGTCATTTTTTCTGCCAGGGCAATTTTTTCAGGAATAGAGATAAATCCCGGAGCCAGGAGTCGGGTAATCCAGGGAGCAAGAATCATTCCCAGAGCGGTTATCACCAGAAGAATAATCAAAGCCAGCCAGAAGGTAGAATAAGCCAGCTTCATTGCCTCATCCCGGGGTTTGGTTTCCAGCTCTTCAGTAAAAACCGGAACAAAGCTGATAGTGAGCGAGCCTTCCCCCAGCATTCTCCGGAGCATATTGGGAATACTGAAAGCAACAAAAAAGGCATCTGCCACTATCCCGGCACCAAAAGCCCGGGCAATAACAATATCACGAATCATTCCCAGCACCCGGCTGGTAAGGGTGAGAGCGGAAATAGTCCCTCCGCTTCGGGTTACCTCAACTTCTTCACTCATTTCATATTCTCCGCTCCCTGCCCGGAAAAATGAACTTATGAATTTGAAGATTAAGCCGGACTCTCAGGCGGTCTTTTAAGAGCCAGCGGGCAAGTTTTTCCGGAGCCAGCATTCCCCAGGCAGGAGATAGACTTACCAGGAATCGTTTTTCCAGTTTTTTCTCCTGAATTATCTTTTTTGCCCAGAGGTAATCTTTATAATCAGTTAAGACAATTTTTACTTCATCGCTTGGCTTTAAAAAATTTAAATTTTCATAGCAATTGGAAGCTTCCTCTCCGCTCCCCGGGGTTTTTAAATCCATAATGATATGGGTTTTTTGAGGCACTTTTTTTAAAGAAAGCGAGCCATTGGTTTCAAGCAGAACCTGTTTTTTTCTTTTCAAAAGAGTTTGGATAAACTCAATCACCTCTGGCTGGAGTAAAGGTTCACCCCCGGTGATTAATATTTTCTCAAAGTCCTTTTCTTCAACCAATTTGACCAGATTCCCCACCTGCCACCATCTTCCCCCGCTTCGGGCATAGCGGGTATCACAATAGGCGCAATTAAGGTTGCATCCAGTAAGCCGAATGATTAATCCACTGAACCCGGAATAAATCCCCTCACCAATAATGGCAGGATAAATTTCTTTAACTAAAAGCGACAATTTTATTTCCGTCCTAACTGATATTTTTCCACCGCTTTTCTGTGCTCCGCATAAGTGGAAGAAAAATAATGGGTGCCATCCCCTTTAGAGACAAAATATAGATAATCCACTTTTGCCGGATATAGAGCGGATTCAATCGCATCCTTTCCCGGATTACAAATCGGACCGGGCGGAAGCCCGGAATTAAGATAGGTATTATAAGCCGTCCAATGCTTAAGGTCTTTTTTTCTTAAATTGCCATCAAAATTGGGCAGTAAGCCATAAATTACAGTCGGGTCAAGCTCCAGCCTCATTCCCTTTTTCAGCCGATTGTGAATAACCGCACTCACCAGAGGCTTTTCTGATTTTTGACTGGTTTCTTTTTCAATGATGGAAGCAATGGTGATGATTTGGTGCTGGGAAAAGCCCAGCTTTTTAGCCCGCCGGGTATATTGAGGCTTCCAGATTTCCTGAAAATGTTTGTGCATTGCCCGAATAATATCCTCTTCGGTTTCATATCGCTTAAAGAAATAAGTATCTGGATATAAGTATCCTTCCAGGCTTTTGGTTTTTAGCCCGAGTGAGCGGATAAATTTAGGGTCAAAAGCCAGTTTAAGAAATTTATCTCCATTCCAGATTCCGGTTTTTTCTAAAATTCTGGCAATGTCCCAGAGATTAGAGCCTTCTGGCACCACCAGTTTGTAATATCTCTGCTTCCCTTTGACCAGAGCATCAAGAATCTGATTAATACTGATTTCCGGAGAAAATTCATATTCTCCCACTTGAATTTTTTTCTCCACCCCTTTAAGTTTGGCAAGCCCCACTAAAAGCCGATGGTCAGAAATCACTCCCTTTTTCTCCAGCTCCCTTGCCACTTCAATCAATTTTTCTCCTGGTTTGACCTTAATAATTACGGTCTTTTCTGATGGGGAGCGAAAGGCAGAATAAAGCTGAATCCCTAAAAACAAAAGCAGACTAAGAATAAGAATCAAAAATATCTCTAAAACCAGGTTTTTTCTCATCTCTTTTGTTTTTGGGCTAAAAGAAAGGAATCCAGCATAAAACAGGCAGAAAGCTGGTCCCGGAGCTTTTTTCTTTTTTTTCTGCTCAAATCTGCCTGAAGTAATTCCTTTTCTGCCTGCTGGGTGGTGAGCCTCTCATCCCAGAGATGAACCTTTAAGCCGGTTTTCTGCCTGATTACCTCTGCCAGCTCTTCCACTTTTTCTGCTTCCTGACCCTTCCTGCCGGTGGTTCGGAGCGGGTATCCGAGCACAATCTCTTCCACCTGATGCTTCTGGCAGAGCTCTTTTATTTGACTTATTAGCTGTTCTTGGTTCTGAAATTCTATCTGTCCAAGAGGAGAGGCGATAATCCCCTGCGGGTCGCTTAAAGCCAGCCCCACTCTTTTTTCTCCCGGGTCAATTCCTAAAATTCTTCCCATTATTCACTGCTCATAATCTGGATGTAAAGTTCTCGGGAACGGGGTCCATCAAACTCGCAGAAAAAAATTCCCTGCCAGGTGCCCAGTGCCAGCCTTCCTCCAGTAATAGGAATCATTGCGGAGATTCCCACCACTGCTGATTTAACGTGGGCATCTGCATTTCCCTCCAGATGCCTCCAGGCTCGGCGATGGGGATATTGCTCGGTCAAAGCAGAAGCAATATCTTCTGCTACGCTCGGGTCCGCATGTTCATTTATCACCACTCCAGCAGTGGTATGAGGACAATAGACCAGACAGATGCCTTCATTTATTCCCTCTTCACTTACCAGCCTTTGCACCTCACTGGTAATATCAATCATTTCAATTCTGCTCGTGGTTTTTACTCTAAGCCTTTTCATTGCTTTACTCCTTTGGTTAATTTTTTAAGTAATTTTCCCCAGTTTTTCCCGGGAGCAATTTGCCCCAGGATTGAAAGTGCCCTCGCACCAGTAATTGACCTTAAATCAACCTCTTTTCCCAAAAGGCAAAGCATTGCTAAAATTCCAAATCCAATCGGCTCTTTTGCCTGAAGGGGAATGCCCAGCTCTGAGCTTAAAATCACCTTCTTTTTGAAAACCTCCTTTATCTCTAAAATCAAAGCCTGATTTTTTGCCCCTCCGCCGGAGATGACCAGCTCATCTATCGGATTATCTTTAAAATTATCAGAATAAACCTGATAAATCATCTCCGCGACCGCTCTTACTCCACTTCGGAGCAGGTCTGCCCGCTTTCTTTCCCCGGATATTTTCAAAGGAGAAAGCACCTTCTTAATCCATTCTCTTTGATAATGCCGGGCACAGAGGCTTTTACTCCTTCCCGGACGGAAAAGAAGATGTTTTAAAAGATGTTCCTTCCATCCCGGTCTTACCTTGCCTTTTTGGGCAATTTTACCATTTCGGTCAAAGCGAAGTTTATCTTCAGTTAAAATTTGAATCAGCTGGTCCAAAAAGATATTGCATACCCCGGCATCCATTGCCCGGATTTGCTCAGGCTTTGCTCTTTTAGGAATGAGAGTAAAATTGGCAATTCCTCCCAGATTTAAAATCATTCGGGATTTATTTTTAGAGCCAAAAAGCAGAAATTCGCTGTAAGCTAAAATCGGTGCTCCTTCACCTCCTCCGGCAATATCTCCTGCCCGAAAATTGCCCACGGTGGTAATCCCGGTTCGCTGGGCAATTACACTCAATTCCCCCAGCTGGACCGTAGCAGATATATTATACTTGCCGATTTTTTTGGGCTTGGGAAAGTGGGCAATGGTTTGTCCGTGGCTGGCGATTAAATCAATTTTGTTCGGGCTTAGCCCGGACTTTTTAATTATTTTCTGGGAAGTTTCTGCAAAGACCTCTCCTAGAAAAAAATCTGCCCGGGAAAGAATTTCCAGAGCAGGATTTTTTTCCAGCTGAGAAAAAAAGTTCAAAACAGATTTTGGGTAGGGAAATTCCTGGTGCCAGAGCAGATTAAAAACCGGGTGGGGAAAAACAGTCCTCAAATCAAAAATCACTCCACTGATTCCATCCCGGCTGGTGCCAGAGTTTAAGCCCAGAATAATCATTTAGCCCGGCTTTGCTTTAGCTCTTTTTTCATTTCTCTTCTTAAATTTCCATCAGTGAGAACCTGATAACCTAAAATTGCCATTCCCAGAATAGCTTTTTTCATAATTGCGAAGGAATTTTGGTCTCCGCTGGCAACCGCAAATCCCGGGCTGTGAGGCGGAGCAGAGCTAATCTTAATGGTAGGATGAAGGGCAGGAACCCGATGGCTGAGATTTCCTAAATCGGTGCTTCCCAGCTCTGCTTTTTCATCTCCCTGCTCCACTTTCACCCCGAGCTTTTCAAAAATTTCCCAGAGAAGTTTTCCCGCGGTGCGGTTGGGAAGAAATGGGGCATAGGCATTTTTGCGGTTGATTTTGGCTTTGAGTTTTGCTCCCAGAGCTCGGGCAGAACTTCTTCCCGCCTGAACCACCATCTCCGCGATTTTCAGTGCCTGCTCTAAAGTTAAATCTCTTACCCAGAATTCCACCCGAGCTCGCTCTGGAATAATATTAGGAGCAGTGCCTCCCTCTTTTATAATCCCGTTAATCCGGGCAGAAGCTCCCAGCTGAGAGCGAAAAGCACTTACCAGATTAAAGGTCTGAATCGCACATTCTAAAGCATTAATCCCTTTTTCCGGATTGGCAGAAGCATGAGCAGACCTGCCAATAAATTCCAGCTCTACCTCTACCAGAGCTAAGCTGAGCTTGAAAATCTCGGTTCGGTCTGAAGGATGAACCAACATTGCCAAATCCAGATGGTCAAATACTCCCGCCCGATTCATAATAATTTTTCCACCGCCCCGCTCCTCGGCAGGACAGCCAAACACTTCAATACTTCCGACAAGCTGAGGAAAAGCTTTTCTTAAAATCACCCCAGCTCCAACGCTGGAGATAGCAATTAAATTATGTCCGCAGGCGTGTCCCAGCTCAGGCAAAGCATCCATCTCTGCTAAAAAGCCCACGGCCGGAGATTTGGACTTTACCCGGGAATAAGCCCGGAAACTGGTTTTCAGTCCTGCCAGTCCCGGTTCAATTTGAAAACCATTTTGAGAAAGATAATCAATTAGAAGCTGAGAGGTTTTATACTCTTCAAAGCTAAGCTCAGAAAGAAGATGAATCTTTCTCCCCAGCTCAAAAAGACTTTTTTCTTCCTGGAGAAGGGCTTTTTGTAAAAGATTTTTTATCCTTTCCAGCTTCAAATTTACAAATAAATCTTATCCAAACCTCAGTTATTCATCAAGCTTGTCTTTGCATAAAAAGTGGCATTGAGAGAGATAGGTTCAGCTGGAAATAGGGGTGAGCATTTCCAGGTAAGCATCAATTCGGTTTCGGATTTGTTCGGATTGATAAAGCCGGGGGTCGCCGTGGTCAGTGTCCAGAAGGAGTCCGGGCACTCCGCTCAGTTCCTGCACTTTCTTTAAAGTATCCACCAGCCCTAAAGAAAGAAACCGGCAGGAATGGTCAGAATGAAGGATAAAACCATTGAGCTTGAATTGCTTGATGGCTTCTGCGATATCCAGGCTTCGTTCCCGAATCATCGGGTCAAAATTTCGCACCAGGCGGTAGGCATAATCTTCCAGCATTGCATCAAGTTCATCTCTTGGCTCAAAAGAGAGCTGGCACCAGGCACGGGTATAGTTATTAGCAACCAGGCAGATTTTTCTTTCTTTGAGGATGTCATAAAAGTCCCGAAGCGACTGCCAGAGAGGAAGACCATCCCACCAGAAGCGGTATTTTTCTCCGGCAACACTGCCGATTCCCTGGGAAATCCTCTGTTTAAGTTCTTCCAGAAGCTCCTGGTAAAAATCCACCACCACCTTCCGACCTCGCTGGTCAACAATCGGAGCCATTGCAAAGTATTGCTCAAGAAGAGAAATTGGTGAAGGAATATGCTGAGAAGAGAGTAGAATCAAATACCAGAGCCGGGCAGATTCGTAGCTGAGCCGGACGGTTTCTTTGAACTTTTCCAGCTCAAATTTTTCTCCCAGCTTATCTTCCAGCCATTCAATCATTTGATAAAGTTGTTCCTTGACATATAAAACCGCACTTCGCTCCGGCTCTGCTCTCCAGCCTCTTCCCTGTCCGGGCACATCCAGGACAAAAATTGGCACCTGATAGAATCTGGAAAGTTCCTCAAACCATTTAAATAAAGTGAAGCACTGGGCACTGGAATAAACCAGCAGGTCCGGGGCTGGGATTCCTCCGATAGGGCTTTTGCCTGTGTATCGGTATCCTAAATCACACCGAGCATAAGAGCAGATGTCCTGTGCGTATCCTTGAGCCTCTGCTCCCAGCGCAGTGTCCAGAGCCATCTTTTTTGCCTGAAGCACCACAGAATGATTCTCCGGATAGCAGGGAAGGGCAGTATTAAAGGCATAGACAAATTCAATCGGACCCAAAGCATTTAGATAAACAATCTTATGAGTGCCTTTTTCCTTTGCCTGATGAAGTCCAGCATAATAAAAAAAGTTTATTTCTTTAAGCCGATTTAAACTCTGGATTCTTTTTTCCTCGCTCATCTCTCTAAAAAGGCTAATTCAATTTTAAGGATTTTGCAAATTTTTGTTTTCAAAGAAAACAGATACAATCTTTTAGAGATGAAGCTAGAGGATTTATGGGCAGTGGATAAAAGGATTTTCTGGAGGATGAGCTTCTGGTGGTTTTTAATTATGGAGTTGATTTTACGGATTAAGCTGGGAGTGATTTTCTGGCTCTGTTTTGGCTGGTTTCTGGTTCTGAACTGGCAGGCAAAAGTTTTCTGGGGAAAATCGCTCGGGAAAAATCAGCCCGAGGTGGTTTTAAAAAGTATTTTTTATGCCTTTCTGGTCTCGCTTTTAATTTTTCTGGTCTTTTCCGTGCTCAATTTTTTGTCCCGCTGGTTTCTTCCTCAGATGAGTTATTTTCAGCTTCCCTAAATCCTGTGCTGGATGGACGGGAGATTTTTATCAGCTTAATCGTATAAAACAGGGAAGATAAAAGCATTACAGCAGTGATTATCCATAGGAATGGACTTAATTTTTTGGTCCTTTCAAGAGCAATACGAAAAGATTCCCATTGCAGGTCTAAAAATATCATCAAGGAGCAAATCATCAGGATATCTATCATTTGTTCCGCATTGGCAATAATTTCCTTTTTCTGTGATTCGGAAACTGGAGTTTTAAATTTAAATCTTTGATACTTGGGATTTTTAATCAGCCAGGAAGAAAGAAGATATAAAAATGCTATCATTCCTTCAAAAGCAGGGAAGCTCACCAGTGCAGTGGTTCGGCTCTGCCATCGGTCTGGGTTTCCTCTGGCGTTAAAGTGGACAGGGATTTCTTCAGGAAGCTGATGCTGATAATAAAAGCTGAGCCAGAGCGAAGCAAAAACAAAAAACAGGGCAATCAGGAGTCTCTGGAAGGGCTGAAACAATTTTAACCAACTTTCTGGGGAGTTTCTTTTTCAATTTCCATAAAGATTTTGCCGTTTTTAAAGATTCTAACATCACCGGTGCTTTCTGAGATAACAATGGCAATGGCATCAGTAAGGGCGGTAATTCCCGCAGCAGCCGCATGTCTGCTCCCCAGCCCTTGAGGAAGGCTGGCATCTTCAATAGAGGCATTTAAATATCTTCCAGCAGATAAAATTACTCCATCATCTCTAATAACAAATGCCCCATCCAGGGAGGCAAACTCCTTGATGGTTTCTCTCAGACTTGGGTCTAAAATATTCCTTTCTTCTTCCGGATAGCCCTGGAAAGGATTAAATATCATCTGCCGGGATAATTGCATCACTCGTTCAGAATCGCCCAGAACAAAAATAGTACCCACTGGCTTTCCTTCTCTTCCCTGATGGGCTAGCTCCACCGCTATTCTTAAAAGTTCTTCAAATACTCCCGGATGAATGGAGCTGGAAATATTTGCTACCTCCTTGGAGGAAAGGATTTCGTATTCTTTACCGATTTCAATCACGACCAGAGTATCCAGAGTTTTAAACTCCTTAACTCCGCAGACACAGACAATTCGGTTGCCCAGTTCTATCATTCCCTTATTGATGGCTCCCATTACCGCTAGCTTAATCTTTGCCAATCTGCTTAATTTGATTTCTGGAATGGTGAGTACGGTTTTAAATTGTTTTCGGGCTTCTTCTTCTGCCTCCCGATTGCTGATTACTAACTTCAGGTTGGGGGTTTTTAATACTTTTTCTGGAAATTGATACTGGCGGGGGTCGTCCACAATTAAGAGAATAGATTCTGCTTCTAGCCGGTCAGCAATCCTTAAAGCGGATTCAATCACAGAGCGATTAAATTTTTCTCGCTCTTTTTCTTCTGGAGTGGGTTTCCTGCCCGTTGCAGTTTTTTTTGACTTTGGTTTGCTTTCCTGCGAGCTTGACCTTATTTTTTTTTCTTCCGGCACTTTTTCCCTCATTCTATCGCTTCTTCATCAGGAAGATGTTTTTTCAGAAATTCGGAAAGAGCCTCTTTTTCCTCCGGAGATAAATCTATGAATTTGATTCCATAACAATATGAGGCTTTTTTTCTATTAATTTCCTCTCGTACCACTTCTCCTTTTACCTCAATGGTATCCTGGTTTTCTAAAATCGGAAGCCAGAGCTGGAGGGAATCTTTAATATTAATTTTCCGGTCGGTTTCAATTAAAATTCCGCTTTCACTTATATTCCGGGAAAAGCCGGTAAAAGTTAAAGATGGAACCCTACCCTGAATTCTGAAATTTACCGCCAGACGGCGATGAATCCGATAAGGAAGACCAATCACCTGAGCGGTTCTGGACAAAACCACTTCTGGCTTGATGGGTTTGGTCAGGTAGTCATTACATCCTGCCTGGTAGCATTTTTCTATATCTTCCGGCTTGCTGGAAGTAGAAACAATGATGACCGGAATATTTTTGGTACTTTCCTCCTGCCGAAGAATTTTACAGATCTCATCTCCTTTCATATCTGGCATATAGTAGTCCAGTAAAATTGCATCGGGCTGGTGTTTTTTCGCCTGCTCAATTGCTTCTTTACCGGATTCTGCGGTAACCACCTGACAGCCGGCTCTTTTGAAAAAAGTTTCTTCCAGCTTTAAAAAAAGCCGAACATCATCAACCAACAGCACGGTCTTTTTTTCTTTATTCACGGGAAATTAATTCACCTCCTTTATTTTTTAGGTAGGCGGAAAGCAAAGAACATAGAAATCTCTCCTCTTCGGTAATAAATTCGGACTAATTGTCCTGGATGTAGTTTGGCAGATACCTGGTTAAAATCACGAGCAGATTGAATATTATAATGATTAATTTGAAGAATTAAATCATCCGGAAGAAGATGCCCATAAAGGGGACTTTCTGGTGAAACATAAACCACCAAAGCTCCTTTCAGCTCTTGATAGCCCAGCTCCTCAGCTTTTTCCGGGGTTAAATTGCTAACAATCACTCCCAGGGGATTTTCTGGTTTTTGAGGGATTTCTTGAGCTACTTGTTTTTCAGATTTTTTCCCTAAAGTTACCCAGATGTCTAATAACCTTCCCTCCCGAAAGACCGTTACCTTTGCTTTAGTGCCCGGTTTTTGGAGAGATACCAGCAAAGGAAGCTGGAGCCAGTCTTCTACTTCTTTGTCATTAAATTTTACAATAATATCTCCGGGCTTAATTCCGGACCTTTCTGCTGGGGAGTTTTTATCTACTTCGCTTACCAGAGCACCTTTTGACTCTTTCAAGCCGAAGCTCTCTGCCAGTTCCGGAGTAACCTCCTGGATATGAACTCCAAGCCAGGCACGGGTTATCCTGCCCTTTTCTTTCAGCTCCGGAAGTAAGGCTTTTACCAAATTAATCGGGATGGCAAATCCAATTCCCACATTGCCCGGACTCATCCCCGGAGAGACAATGAGGGTGTTAATCCCGATCACCTCCCCCCGCATATTCACCAGAGGACCGCCGGAATTTCCAGGATTGATTGAAGCATCGGTCTGAATGAAATCATCATAAGGACCGCCCAGTCTTCTTCCCTTGGCACTGACAATTCCTGCGGTTAAAGTATGAGGGAATTCAAACGGGCTCCCAATAGCCACCACCCAATCTCCAACTTTTACCCGGTCAGAATCTCCCAAGGTCACAGTGGGGAGATTTTTAGCATCAATTTTAATCAGAGCAACATCGGTTTCTTTATCCCAACCAATTTTTTTTGCCAGGTATTTCTGTTTATTTTTCATACCTACCGCCACTCTAATTTCATCCGCATCTTTAATGACATGATAGTTGGTGACAATATAACCGTCCGGGGTGATGATAAACCCGGAGCCCATTCCCTTTTCCTGAAAGGGCTCGGGTCCGAAAAAGAAGAAAAATCCCTTAGGACCAAATTTAAATGGTGACTTATATGTTTTTACTGTATAAACCGTGACCACCGCGGGATTAACTTTTTCTGCAATCGGAGCAAAGCTGGGAGGTGGGGTAAAATTTATTATCGGAGCCTCTCCCGCTTCTTGCCAGAAAATCTCCCCCCGGGAAAATCCCACCCCTGCGAAAATAATTCCTAAAGCTATTCCCAGAAAAAAGAGTCCAGATTTCCCAAATATTTTTTTCCGCATCTTTCCCCCATTTTTATTTGCCGGAAAGGTCAACATATTTAATTCTCAGGTCAAAAAGCAGGTTATCCAACAGGTCCTGCTCTTCCTGGGTTAAATTTCCTTTGGTTTTTTCCTTAAGAATTCCCAACAGGTCAATAGTTTGTTTGGCTAGTTCCAGGTTTGGTTCCATTTTCCCGGTAAGAGGGTCAGGAAGGAGTCCGAGATGAATCAAGGCAGAAGTATTAAGAGACATAATGAATGATGCAAAAGTGATTTCTTCCAGGGGAGGTTGGGGTTGTGCTTTGGATTCACTCGCCTGAGATTTGGGTTTCTCTTCAGAAGAAGTTGTTTCTGGTTTTGAGGCTGATTCTTCATCTAATTTCACCCGTCGGTCAGTAACAGTGAAGCCTTTTTTCTTTTCTTCCTCTCCCATTTTTTTCTCCCAAACTAAAAGATGCCCAATCTGAAAATATCTTCCACCGCAAAAAAGATATAAAGCAGAAGATAAAGAAGAAATGCTTCTAGCCAGAGATAGTTTTTAATCTTCTGTTTCATTTTTGGGTTCCTCTGGTTCTCCGAACAATTTTTTTCTCAGTCGGGGCGGAACTAACTCTTCAATTGAAACTTCTTCAAACTCGTCTTTAAGGTCAGCAAGATTTTTAAGATATTCTTTCAGTTCCTTTTCCTTCAGTATCCCCTTTTGAAGATTTTTTTCCAAAATTCTTCGGTCGAATTTTATTTTTTCTTCCCATTCATTGCTCGGACTCACTTTCATCGCCCCCCTCCTTGATCAAAAAATATTTTTCATCTGGAGGAAACCATTCACCAATATTTTCCGAATACCATACCAGAAGGTCTTTGTTCGGGTCATAAACATAGCATTTATATTTTTTAGCGTCCCAGTCGCCAATCCAAAATTCTCTTAAAATTTCACCCTTTTTATAATATTTAATCTTTATTTTTGGAATCTGCAATCCGTATTTTTTGAAATCAATCGGGCGTTGATTAATATATCCATCAATTTTTGTCCGATATAATGCCCGGAATACCCATCGGGTTCGTTTTTTGTGAAATTTTTTCTCCGGCTGGTCCTTGACTTCCCATTCTTTATCATTGATTTTTACCAGCCGATACTGATAATTCCTTCTGGGAAAAATAATCTCTACCTCATCCACCTGCTCTCTTTCTTCCCAGGGAAACAGGGTTCTTTGCCTAAATTCTGTTCCCAAAAGTTGATAGATTTGCTCTAAAGGATAGCCCAGAATTTTATGCTGTTCTGGCTGGTAAAGATAGATTAGATTGTTTTTTTCTGCGCCTATTAGAACTTTTTGCACCCGGTCTGGATAAAGAATTTCAATCTCTGCCCGAGGTGAAGCAAGCCCCCATTCTTTCTCTTGTTCTGGGGATATATCTTGGACCTCTTCTGCAATGGAAACCTTTTCCAGCCAGCCAAGAAAATTACTCACCGCCCCGCTTTCCGCTTCTTCTTTGACCGGTTCCAGCAAATACCATTTAATTTTATTTTCTGTGACCTCACACAAAAGATGTCTCACCTTTGGCACCGCTAATTTTTTTCTTAATTCTGGGTCAAAGACGGTGATTTTTAGCTCTGAAACCTGGGAGGAATTTATTCCGATAAGCCTTCTGAACCGATACCAGGTTAAAGGATGATTCAGAAACATTCGGATTCGGGGATGAATCAGGAAAATTTCCGGGCTCTCCTCATACCAGGCATATAAATAACTCATTGTGGGATTGGGTCTTCCGATTCTTAAATGCTTTTTTTCTCCGGAATCCAGTTCAAAAGTAAATCGGGCATAAGGATTTTCTAAGCCATATTTATCTAAGCTTTCCTCTTCCGCGGTTGCTACAACTCGCCCTTTTTGGGTTTGAGAAAGAACATCAATCATTCCTCCAAAAAATAATGGGTCGGTCATACTTTTTACTGGCTCAACAATTCCCCAGATGCCATATTCATTTTTGGAGAATTTTATAGAACCGTAATCGTTTTCCAGGAGAAATGATTTGACCCGAGATAGGTCAATTAATTGATAAGATAAAGGAGTAGAAGTTGTCTGCTCAGGCTGGGGGTTGGATTCCGGTCTTCTCCAGAAAAAGGCAAGCCAGACCAAAACCCCCACCACTATTAAA
>CAZKMM010000005.1:0-23490 GCA_964553915.1 uncultured bacterium | reverse complement strand
TTCCGGTCTTCTCCAGAAAAAGGCAAGCCAGACCAAAACCCCCACCACTATTAAACTTAATAACAATCCGAGCCATTTTTTCATCTTTTCCTCCACCAAACCACTATGCCAATCACAATTAAAATTTCAGGTATCACTAAAACTGAGATATAAAAGATCAATTGAGTTTGTCGACGAGTAATGAAAATCCTGCTGGCAGAGCGCTTTTTAGGTCGCAGACTAATTAGCTCCTGCTCTCCAACCGCCCAGTTAATACAGTCCATCGCGAATAGAAAATTAGAATAAACCTCTAAAGCCATATTCCTCATAAAATGAGAATTTCCCACCACCACCATTCGGATTTGTTCCCGGTGTTTTCCGGCAATTTTTTCCCAGGGCTTGGGCTTGAGATATTCCTGATAGGAAGCCGCGATTAGAAGCGGTCCCGGGGGGTCTTCCGGGTCTTTTTGAATTTTTCCATATCTAAACAGACTCTCAAGGTCGGTTTCCAGAAAACTTTTTTCTGAACTGAATACCAAAGGAGTCCATTCTCCTGCTATTTCCGGGGTTTCAACTATCTTTAAAGCCCGGGCTCTGGGAAAAACCAGAAGTTTACCTTCCAGTTCCCGGGTAATTTCATGTTTGCCAAACTGGTCAGTAACCGGGCTTAAACCCACCGCATCCATTCCCACCAGATAATTCACCGGGTCAATCACAACCCCATTGAGCAGTCCGATGCCATAACTTTTTAAAAGCCTTTCTAGATTGGTGGGCACCAGCGGGTCCAATAGAAATATTACGTCTCCACCTTTCCCAATATAGCGGTCTAGAGCGATTACCTCTGCTGGCTGATAAAGGGCTCGGGGACCAGCAACCACCACTAAACGAGCATCTGGCGGGATTCCTTCTGGTCCTATCTTAAGCTTTTTTACCTGGAAATTTTCATCCTCTAAATATTGCTTGAGGAGGGAATATCCGCCTTTGTCTTTCTGTTCCGGATCTGCTTCGCCGTGCCCGGTGATAAAGTAGATTATCCAGCTATGTCCGCTGGTGATTTTGATCAGGGAATTGGTAATTCGTTCTTCAGTGGTGCGGGTAATCCGGGTTTTTCTGCCCTGATAATCAAAAATCACCGTGCCATATTGATTTACCGAATGAGTCTCTGCCAGCTCCGGATGGCGGTCCGGGTCAATGTATTCTATTTTCAATTTATCTGAGGCTCGGGCATAAAGCTCTAAAAGAGAATGTTCTTTATCGTATCCTTCGGAAGGAAAAAAAGCCAGGATTTTTATTTCTCCAGGAAGGCTTTTTAAAACCTCTTTGGTTTTGTCAGAAAGGGTATAAAGCTTATCTTTAGTAACATCAAGCATCCAGTTGTGTTGATAAACAATAAAACCTAAAGCAAAAACCCCGATTAATAGCAAAATAAGCTGGAGATACCCAGAGGTCTGAGCTTTACCGGCACTTTTTCTTAAATAACGCTCCACCCGAGCAAAATTGAAGAAAAATCCCACCAGTAATAGCAATCCTCCTACCGCAAGATGAAGCTCAATAAAAAGGTTAAGCCTTCTGCTGAGAATTAAATTAAAAAATCCTACCAGAACCCCTACCAATCCAATCCAGCCAAGAATTTGGGTAAATTTCTTCATTTTTTACCCCTCTAACTCCATCTTGCCCTCTCAAAACTCACCCGAGAAGCAAAAAGGAAAAGGATAATCAGAGCAAAGAAATAAAACAAATCTAAAAGCTGAATCTGCCCGGAGGCAAAATGGTTATAATGCTCATAAAGAGAAAGCTGGCGAAGGAAGTTTCCTAAATGAATTTCTCTGCCTAATAAGCTCACAGTTCCCACTGAGCGGGAAGCCAGCCCCACTGAAAAAAAGAATAAGCCCAATACCGCACAGACAAAATAAGAGATAATCTGATTTTCAGTCAGGGTGGAAGAAAATATTCCCACTGATGCCAGGCTAAATGCCACCAGAAATAGCCCGGCATAACCGGGCAAAATAGTTCCGTAATCCAGTTCGGTGCCGTAATTAAAAGTTAAAAGCATATAGACCCCCACAGGCACCAGCATCAGAAATAATAAAAATAGGCTGGCAAAATATTTTCCCAGAACCACTTCTCCGGTTCTGATCGGGCAGGTAAGGAGCAGTTCATCGGTTTTCAATTTTTTTTCTTCTGCAAAAAGTCTCATTGTAATTGCTGGAACCATTATGATTAAAAACAGGCTTAAATTCCGGAATAATGGTCCGGTTACATCTTCTGCTACACTCCATTCCCGAACCACCTGTCCCTGAACCATATAGCCCCGAAACAGAGAGGTTATGCGAATAAAAAAACTGAGCAGTTGATAAAAAAGAAATCCGCTAATGGCGGTAAAGCCAGTCAGCACCACATAGGCAATTGGGGAGAGAAAATAACTTTTAAACTCTTTCCAGAAAATCGTCCCCACCACCCGCATCAGCTCTCTCCTTCCTGAAATCCTACCAGGCTTAAAAATACTTCTTCCAGGCTTCTTTCCTGAGTCAAATCCTCCAGCCGGGAATCTGCTACAATTCTGCCCTGATGAATAATAATTACCCGTTCGCAGGTCAAGGTCACCTCAGGTAAAATATGAGTGCTCAAGATAATGGTATGAGTGCCAGCAAGGCTTTTGATTAACTGCCGAATTTCTGCATTCTGCTTGGGGTCCAGCCCGATGGTCGGCTCATCTAAAATTAACACCTCCGGGTTATGGATTAAAGCCTGAGCCAAGCCCACCCTTTGACGGAATCCCTTGGAAAGATGAGCGATCGGGCGTTCAATCACCTCTTTAAGTCCGCAAATTTCTACCGTCTGCTCAATAGCAGAAGGAATTTGCTTTCTTTCCAATCCCCGGAGCCTTCCGACAAATCCTAAATAAGAACGGACCGAAAGGTCAGTATATAGCGGAGGATGTTCCGGGAGATATCCAATTCTTCGCCTTACTTCCATTGATTGAGTCTCCACATCAAATCCTGCCACCCGGGCTTTTCCGCTGGTAGCAGGCATATAACAGGTGAGAATTCGCATAGTGGTGGTTTTTCCTGAGCCGTTAG
This sequence comes from uncultured bacterium, assembly GCA_964553915.1. Lineage (GTDB taxonomy): Bacteria > RBG-13-61-14 > RBG-13-61-14 > RBG-13-61-14 > DRUE01 > CAZKMM01. The sequence goes on along the minus strand of CAZKMM010000005.1, from coordinate 20,431 downwards.
GTCCCAAAAATCCAACAATTTCTCCGGGATTGACCTTAAAATTAAGTTCTTCTATTCCCCGAACCTCTCCATAATATTTGGTAAGGTTCTCAACTTCAATCATTTCTAGCTCCTCATCAAAAGATTAACATAATAATAAAAATTACCCCTTTTTATGACTACCAGGACACTTTGCTGGTTTCGGTTTTTAATCAGTTCATTATAAAGGTCATCTAAAGAAAAAATATCTTTCTGGTTAAAGCTAATAATTATATCTCCTCGGGCAATTCCCACCTGCCCAGCTGGAGAATTCGGGTCAACCTTGCTTACCATCACTCCAATATGGTCAGCTGGGTTTACCTTTATTCCCAAAAGCTTCCAGCATAATTCAGGTGCCAGAGAACCGGGATATTCCTCTGAGCGGAGTTCAGTTTCTTTAATTTGTCCCTGGTCAAAATATTTTATTTTCACCCGGTCTCCCACGGTGATTTCTCCGAGAACAAATTTATAATCCCATAACGAGGAGACTGGGTGGTGGTCAATTTCCAGAATAACCATTCCCGGTTTTAAACCAGCTTTTTCTGCCGGGCTGTTTTCCCAGACCTTTACAATCAGCATCCCGGATTGAGCGGGCAGAGAAATGGCAGAACGGATTTTCTCAGTTAGAGGCTGGACTTCCAGCCCGAGCCAGCCGGGATGAACCTCGCCATATTTTACCAGGTCATCCACAATTCTTTTTGCTTTATCAATCGGGATGGCGAATCCAATTCCCTGGGCATTGGAGTAAATAGCGGTAGTTATTCCAACCAGCTCTCCCAGAATATTAAGCAAAGCCCCACCAGAATTGCCCGGATTAATAGAAGCATCGGTCTGGATAAATTCTCCATAAATCCGGTCATTAATTTTAATTCTACGATTAAGGGCACTTACTACTCCCACAGTAAGAGTAGGTCCCAGTCCAAAAGGGTTGCCAATAGCGATCAGGGTTTCCCCGATCATCAGGTCCGAGCTGGTAGCCATTGGAAGATAAGATAAGGGCTTTTTCGGCGCTATTTTCAAAACCGCTAAATCCGAGCGAGTATCTGCTCCCACCATTTTTGCCTGATATTGTTCCCCATTTAAAAGAAGCACCAGGATTTTTTCTGCTCCCTCCACAACATGCTGATTGGTGAGGATATAGCCCCGGGAGTCAATAATTACTCCGGAGCCGATATTTTCCTCCTCTCGCTTGATTTCGGGTCCAAAGAAAAAATTGTCAAAAAAGCCAGACCAGAATTCTTCCGCAGGGAGCCCGAACCAATTTGCTCGGCTAATCTCCACCCGAATTGCTTTTATGCTCACTACCGCGGGTCCGGCTTTCCTGAAAGCCCGAACCACCTGATTTTCTCTCGCACTTTGTTCGCTTGCCCAAAGAGAAAAGAGCGGAATAAAAGCCAAGAGATAACTAATCAGAATTTTTTTCATTTTTTTCCTCACTGGAGATATACCATAAACCCAGCCAAGTGAATAGCAATACCAGCCCGCTGACCAAAATAGGATATCCCAGTCCATATTGCATAGCATCTGGAATTTTATGGAAAAACCTGTAATTGAGAAAAAAGGTCCCTCCTCCGACACAGACCAGAAAAAAACCAAGTATCAAACCGGTCCAGGGTGAAAAATTTTCTCGCATATCAAATGCCAAGATAACAAATTCAGGCTTTAAAATCAAACTGAATTTGTTGGAGAGAAAAGTTATTTATTTTCAAAGTGTTTTAAATTTTTCTAAAAAAGCTTTTGCTTAAAAATTCTACTATATCTTGAGCGTATCTGAGATTAAGGAGCTTTTTGCTCATTCCTGCCAGCAGATGTGGGATATAGCTCTTTAAGAAATTTGGGTCAAAAAAAGGAGATTTAATCCCGAGCCGATTTCCAATAACCATAAACATATCCGAGGCCGTGACAAAGCAGTTTCTCAGTTTAATAATTTTTCCGGCATTAATAACTTTTGCATCGGAGCAGTTTCCGATTATGATTGCTAATCCTCCCTGAGCATCTACTGGCTCTTTGATTTTTCCGATGATAAATACTCCTGGTCGGGCACGGGCAAAAGCTTCAGCTCCTGCATAAATTTCTAAAAAAGCAAGAAACATTTTTATTCCCATCACACAGCCGGTCTGGCAGAGTTCTGGGGAATTTTCAGAATAAGGTCCGTGATAAAGTTTCAGGGGAGCTTTCAGTCGGGAAAGTTCTTTATTGACATCCTGCCAGCGGTAAAATTCATCGTCATAAGGTTGAAGCCTTTGCCCGTATTTATCTAATTCAGAGGCACTGCTCACATCCCCGCACAGCTCTACCTCATCTAGAGTTTTAGGCAGGTATCCCCGCTGGATGGCTAATTTTAGATATGAGATTTCTTCTCCCTGATAGCCCAAAAGCCGGCTAGCAACCAGGTCAACCGCAATCGGGTTTTTCCCCATCAAAATTAAGCCTAAATTTCTGGAGGAGGGTAGTGCCTCATTTCCTAATCCAACGGTAATGGCATCCATTATAACCAGGTCTGGCCAGCCCACGGAGAGCAGGTCAACAATCTTTTCATCCAGTAAATAATCATGATGCAGGGAACGGTCATCAAAACTTAAAATCCCGATATTGAGCTTAACCGCCCCGGTCATCCGGCTAACACAGTGCCCCTTTAATTTGGGTAGATAAACCTTGAAATCCGCCTGAGCAAAAGTTCGGCTGAGCCGAACCCAATGGTGAACCTTTCCTCCTAGAAATAGCGAGACCCGACGGTCTTCATCCATTGGGACCAGGTCCAGAGGCTTTTTTATTTGGTTTTTTAGTTCCTTTACCAGCCGGGTGTATCCTGCCCAGCGGAAGGCAAATCTGGTGGGAACTCCCACTGCTGAAGTTTCGGTTATAGCAAGCCTTTTTACTTCAGGATTTTCTGCCAGAGCCAGAATCGTGTTCTTAAGTAATTCCGGATGAGTATAAGCGGAAGGAGTAAAAATTTCTGGTTTCCAGGCAAAAACTACATTGGGCTTGAGGGCGATTTTTCCTTTGGGCTTGACTTCCAGCTCTTTGATACCCTGTTGAATTATCTGGATGATTTTTTCTGGATGATATTCCGGACATTCTTTTACCCAGACCCGGAAATCCTTTTTTGATTCATTCATTTAATTTAATATAGCCGGAAAGGCAAAAAGATGTCAATTAAAAAATTTTGACTTGGCAGATGAGCAAAGCTAAACTTTAGGGATGAATTCAAAAGATAAAATATCTTATTTAATTTTGGGGCTGATTTTAATTTTAGGAATTTGGGTGATTTATCCTTCTCTGTTTTCTCTTCTTCCGGATTTTGCTGTGGAAGATGAGATGGTAGTGGTTCAGGCGTTTTATCGGGCATTTGCTCGGGATTTTTCTAATTATAGTTTTTTCAAATATCCTGGACTTTTATACTTACTTCTTTTTCCCGGTTATTATTTGGTTTATTTAATTTTTAATTTTCATTCTTTGATTCATCTGAAAGCCCTTGAAGACTTGAAAATTTTTCTTGCCCGTCCCTGGCTCTCAGAAGCAGGAGCGGTTTTACTGGGAAGATGTTTGAGTCTATTTTTGGGGCTTTTATCGGTCTGGTTATTTTTTGAAATTTTTAAAAACCGGGCAGGGAAAAAAGTAAGTTTAATCGGAGCACTTGTTATAATTTCTTCTCCAAGCTGGCTTTTTTGTAGCTCCCTTTTAAAAAATGATACCCTGCTGATTTTTTGCCTGCTTTTTACTCTCTGGGCAAGTTTTGGGATTCTGGAAAAAGGAGAAAGAAAATATTACCTCCTGTCAGGATTAGGCACAGGACTCTGCATTTCTGCTAAACTCAATTTTTTCTCTTTGATTCTTCCTCTGTCGGCTCATTGGTTGCGGTTAAGAGGGGAGAGAAAGTTTATAAAAATTTTTGGAGACAAGAATTTAATTATCGGGATGTTTCTTGCTCTGGGAATATTTGTGCTTACCAATCCTTTCCAGACTTTTCAGGTTTCTCGGGCAATAGAGGGGATGAAATTAGAGTTGGCTTTGATGAGAGGGGCTCAGAATATTCTTCAAGCCTCCTCTCAGCTCTGGCATCATTCTCCTTTTTTCTTTCAGTTCCTTTGCACCCTCCCTCTGGCTATGGGGATTTTGGGATTTATTATGGGACTTTTGGGAATAATTTTTCTTTTCAGGCAGTTCTCTCGCCAGGAATTTTATCTTTTTATTTCCTATCCTCTTTTTTATTTTTTGAGCTGGATGATATTCAGCCGGCAGGGATACCCGCATTATTATTTACCTCTGGTAATTTTTCTTGCTTTGGGGGTGGGGGGATTTTTTAAATGGCTTTCTCTGAAAGCCCGATGGACCGAAATGATTGGGATATTATTGATTTTTATTTCGGTTTTCTTCAATTTCAATCTTGCTCGGGAGCTGAATCAGGCAGAGAGCAAAATAGTAAAAGAGAGTTTTGAATGGCTTGCTCGTCATTTGCCAAAAAAAGAAGAGCTCGTGATATTTTTCCCCTATCGTCCGCTCCGGGAATCAGATTATTTGCTCCGCTATAAATTTTACCCGCAGTTTTTTCTTCGCCCGGATTGGCTCAAACAAACCCGCCCGAAAAATCTACTCCTTCAGGAATTTTACTATTTTGCCTTTTTAAACAATCCGGAGGCAAGAAATCCCAGCTTTGAAGGATTTATCTATTTGCAGGAGCCGAATTCGGGCTATCATTTGACCAGACGCTGGCAGAAGCGATTATTCTGGGCAAAAATTTATCAATATGCTTTTCCGGACCTGAGGCATATTTCCATAGGGCTTTATCAGCTTACTTCTTTACCCTCGCCTTGAGTTTTGCCTGCCCGCCTTCTACCACCACATCAATTTCCAGTTTTTTATTTTTGTATTTCTCTTTAAGAGTTTTTATTTGTTTTTTTAAGGTTTGCTCTAATTTTTCTCGGTTGATATTAGCTGGCTGGTTGAGTTTTTTTCTTTCCGAGACCAGTTGTTGATAAATTTGCTCAAATTTTTCTGGCTTTAAATCTTCTTCTTTGGTTTTTTCTTTTGGTTTCTTTTGCCCCGGCACAACCGGTCCAGTAGAAAGCACGGTTTTAAGCTGGTCCCGGGAGAGCATTCCGCTTTCCAGCTTTTGCATCATCCGGTTCCAGTATTGGTTATAAGCATTGAATTTTGCCACCAGTTGCTGGAATTTGAATCTCAAAGCATAGTTGGTAATGTGGATATTGGATAGTCGGCGGATTCGGTATTGAAGTGAGGTGCGTTCATTTTCCGGAGCAGTTTTTCTTGCTCCAAGAAAATATTGCTCAAATTGCACTCGCAGAGTATCAATATCGTGTTCCAGTTTTTCTAAGGTTTCTTCGGTGATGGTTTCCATTTTTTAAGATTGCTGGGCTTTTTTCTTTTGAAGTGCTTTCTGGACATTGCCATAGATAGCAGCTCCAATCGCTACCGCTTCCTCAGGCAGAATCTGGTCATAAATGATGTCTCCGAAGACTTCTCTAAGTCTCTGCTTAATTTTGGGCATCCTGCTCTGTCCCCCGACCAAAAGCAAAGCATCTAGCTTGAGGTTAGGAACCAGAGTTTGGGCATTTTCCAGACAGTCCAGAGCAATGGTGATGGTTTTTTCCACCAGGTCAGAAACAATATATTCCAGAAGGTCCCGGCTGAGTTTAACATTTAAATCCACATTCGGGTCAATTTCCGGGATAACTTTGGAGACGTGGATTAAAGTGGTCTCGGTTTCGCTGAGAGCAATTTTAGCTTTTTCTGCCTCGCTTTTGATTGCCCGAAGAACATCTTTGTTAGTGATGGTGATCCCGTCTTTATACAGTTTTCCATCAGCAAATTTTCGGTTTCGGGTTGAGTTTTTGAATTCCCGAATCAAATATTGCATAATGGTATAATCAAAATCATCCCCACCTAACCAGGGGTCGCCCATAGTTGCGATTTCTTCATATCCACCAGGCACCCGGCGAAGGATAGCAAAATCAAAGGTTCCACCTCCAAGGTCATATACCGCAATGGTATGGTCTCCCCGGTTTACATAACCAAAGGCATAAGCGGTTGCCATTGGTTCATCCAGCATTCCCACAATATTCAACCCGGAACGCTCCGCTACCTGGCGAATTGCCTGAGCATAGCGAGTCTGGTAACTGGTGGGCATTGTAATCACCACTTCTTCAATCGGTTCTTTCAAAAAGGTTTCTGCTACCTGTTTGAGATAACGGAAAATATAAGTGGCAATTTCAACCGGGGAAACCGCAAGGTCAAATTCATGGATGCGTATTAAAATATTGGGCTGGTGGCTTTCAGCTTTTTCGTCTTTATCAATGATGTAGAAATACCTTTCCTGTGCCTGTTGAACCTCCTCCAATTCAAAACTTTTCCCTAAAAATCTTTTGATGGAATGAATTGTGCAGAAAGGGTTTTCTACAAATTTACTTTTTGCTGCTCTTCCCACCAGAAGCCGAATGTCTTCGTTCCTTTTATAAAAATAAACACAACTGGGGATTAATTTATACCGTTCTTTATCTAAAATGACCCGGGGTTTGCCCTGGTCAAGAAATGCCATACAGCAATTAGTGGTGCCGAAATCAATTCCAACCAGTCGTGGCATCAGTTCCTCCTCTAAGCTCTCGTCTCACTAGCGGTTTGGATAATTCGGTTCGCAATCGCCAATCGCTCAGAAGTCTCTCTTAACCTATGGGCTAGAACTAAACTGATTGCCTTATAAATTTTAAGAGCAATGCCCGGTTCCTGCTGAAGAAGCCGGAAAAAATATTCTCTGGGAATTCTGAGCAGACGGGCATCTTCTTTTGCCCGAACTGTGGCACTTCTGGGCAGTTCTTCTATCAATGCCATTTCCCCAAATATCTCTCCCGGACCAAGTTCTGTCAGTATTTGTTCCGGTTCCTCTTTTTCCCCTGGTTTGACCACCTCTACCTCGCCCTCGTAAATCACAAAAAGAGCATCCCCGGGCTCCCTAGCTTCAAATATGATGTCCCCCTTTTTAAAATTAACTTTCTGACAGATTCTGCTTAATTTGAGCAATTCTGAATTATTCAGCTCAGAAAAGAGTTTAATCTTTCGTAAAATTTCAATTACCTGCATAATAATTATTTAATTATAGATAAAAGTAATTGTCAATTATAAACTCTTTTTGAAAAGAGCTCTGCTCCAAAACCAGCCAATTATTTGATAGAGGAGCCGAGCGGTGGTGAATTCTGAGACCACTTCTCCTTCAATAGGAGCCAGTTCCACCAGGTCAAATCCAATAAGATTTTTTCCTTCCTTTGCCAGGGCTTTGAGCAGGGAAAGCACCTGAGAATAGAACATTCCCGCTGGTTCCGGGGTGCCCACTCCCGGCACCTGGGAAGGGTCAAATACATCTAAATCCAGGCTTAAATAAAAAATTTCCCCCAGGGTTTTTGCTATTTTTATTTCCCAGCCAGAGCCCGGGGAAAGCTGATGGGCAAAATATACCTCCAGATTTTTTTCTTTAATTAATTGGGCTTCTTGTTTTGAAAGACTTCTGACCCCAACCCATACCGGCTTTACCCCTTGCTCCAGAATTCTTCTCATTACGCAGGCGTGAGAGAATTTTTCTCCTAAATAGCTATCTCTTAAATCAGCGTGAGCATCCAGCACCAGAAGGGAAAATTCCGGAAAAAATCTTTTCAAAGCCTTGATAACACCCAGAGAAAGAGAATGTTCTCCCCCAAGCAAAACCGGTTTTTTCCCTGCCTGCAACACCTTTTCTATTGCTTTTTCAACCTCCACAATTGCTTGATTTACTTTTAGAGCCTCCAGCTCCAGCGGGGAATGAGTTGCGATTCCGCTCTGGCAGGGCTCAAGCCCCAGCTCCGGCTCATAAAGTTCTACCTGCTGGCTCGCCTGAAAAATGGCATAAGGAGCTTTGGCTGTGCCTTTTCGGTAGCTGACGGTTCCTTCATAACCAGCAGGGATAATTACTACCTGAGCGGTTTGAAAATCACTTTCGCCGGGGTCAAGGTCAAAAAAAGTTCCTTTCCAGAAGCTTTTCTTCATAATTCGGGCATCAGCTCAAATTTTTTCATTTCCTTTTTTAATCTTTTTACCAGCTCAGGAATTTGGGAATAAAGTTTTTTATGAGGGCGTGGGGAGCAGGTCTGAAGAACATAACCAAAAATAATAGGTAAAGCCAGAGTTGCATCAGAATAAACCACGACACTGTTATTCAACTGCTCGGGCTTAATTTTTCCCCAGCTGACCGCTTCTTCCGGGGTGGCTCCACTTAATCCCCCCCAATGAGGAGAGTCCACGGTAATCTGGATGTCATAATCATGCCCTCTTTTTTCAATTCCGAGTCCGGCTTTAAGCATTGGTTGAGTTTGAAGGTAAAAATTTTTGGGCGAGCCTCCTCCCACAATAATTACCCCATTCTTTTCCAATCCATTGACAATGGCGGTGGTTTCTATCACATCCTGAATTGGGGCGAGCTCAATCTCAAAATCTATCAATCGGGCATAGGCAAGATCCAACCCGATTTCACTGTCTCCCGGAGAGCTGGTATAAATCGGCACCTGATATTTTGCCGCACTGGCAACAAAGCTGTTTTGAGGCTCAAAGCCGTCTTCCAGTAAGCATTTACCCAGATGATAGTGAAGCTGAGCGGTGCTTAATTTCCCTCCCCGTAAGGGTTTGATAGCTTCTAAAATCCAGCAGTCAGTTCTGGTAATAACTTCCTCTCCCAGGAAGATATCATAAATTCGGTCTATATTTTTTTCTTTTAGGACGCGGTCATCCACCTTAAAATTCCCCTGGTGAACTGGAAGACCCAGAGCGAAATGAAGGTCGTGAAAAACATTGGCGCCGGTGGAGATAATCCAGTCAATTGCCCCGAACTCTATCATCTGGGCAATAAGTCCGCCCATTCCGGTTGGGGTCATAGCTCCTGCCAGGGTTAAAGCTATTCCGGCATCTTCTTCCAGCATCTTCTGATAAATCCGACAGGCTTGTGCTAACCTGCCTGCCTGAAAAGAATTGCTCCTGGAAAAAATTTCTACCAACTCCTTAATGGTGGCTTTTGAACTTAATCCGAGAGGAGAAATGGTTGGGGTAGGGATGGGTTCATTTCCATATTTGGCTGGAATGGGAATTTTTAGCCATTTTTTTCTTTCTTCACTGCCCATTTTTAAGTCCCTCTTTAATTTTCTGAAAGATATTGAAAGAAATTTAATAGTCTTTTGATGTGTTATTCTTCCTCAGGAATAAACACCGCGGCTGCGATTACAGTGGTCCATTTCCCGTTTTTATCTCCCCTTGCGGTCTGGGTAGTATTATAGCTGATAATCTGTCGCCCTCGCATCCGGTAAATTTGTTTGCGTTCATCCCAAGCCGCGTCCGGGTCAAAGGGAATTCCCAAAGTGCTGGCAAGCATTGTTGCAGCAAGGTCTTCTGCATAATCACCAGCATCCTTTTTGGTTTGTCCAAAAGAGGTATGCTCAGAGATATAGCCATAGCTGTTTCCATCCTTGGGAATTGCCACCCCGATTGCAGCCCCTACCAATCGGTTAGGTTCATTGGTAGAATTTCGGGCAAGCACGCAATAGACAATCTGACCGGGTTTAAGGAGTTTTATTCCTTCTTCTCGGGGGATGATTTTACAGCCGGGCGGGAGAATGCTGGAGACATTAACCAGATTACATTTGGCGATTCCTGCGGAGCGTAGCGCCAGCTCAAAGCTCTGCAACTTGTCTTTATGAACCCCCACCCCCTTGGTAAAAAAGGCTTTCTTCGGAACCAACTTTCATAACCTCCTCCCTGGCTATAGTTAAAACTTTTTTAAGAAGAGCCTTTATTTTAAATTGAGATTAGTTAACACCAAAATTTAGATTTGTCAAATTTCTATTTTTCAGGAGTGGTTCTTCGGTATTTTTTTCCGTATTTTTTCTGATACCTTTTTTCAACTGCTTCTAGCCGGACATTTAATACCTGATTGGAAGGAAAGCGACTTAGAAGCTGAAGATAATGCTCAATTGCCTTTTCCAGCTCTCCTTCTTCTTCATAACAGCGAGCAAGATTTATTCCTGAATTCAGGTAAAAATCCCCCTGCGGATACTTTTCTAAATAGCTTTGAAAATATTGTTTTGCCTGGTCAAATTTCCCCTGAAGAAAATAGCTTTCTCCTATCCAGAATATACAATCGTCAGCAAATGGGCTGTTCGGATGTTTTTTCAAAAAATTATCTGCCTGAGTGCGCATTGTTTGATATTCGCCAATTTCAAATAAACAGGTAATCAGCTGATACCAGATCTGAGGTGTGCGAGGATGGTCTGGAAAGAGCTTTAAATACCGATAATACTCCACCAGTGCCCGAGCATATTCTCCCCGTGCCCTTAAAATCTCAGCAACCAAAGCCTGGTCTTGAGGAGCATATTGGGAGTCAGGATAGTTCTTTACCAGCCGGGAAAAGGTATCCACCGCTCGTTCTGGTAGATTTAGCTCTATATAATAGGTAATTCCGATCCAGTGCAGAGCATCATCAGCCCATTTGCTTTGAGGAGCCTGACTGAGAATCATTTCCCAATTTCTGATTGCTTCTAGGTATGCTCCCTGGTCATAGAGTTTTCTGGCTTTGGAAAAAAGTTCTCTGCTGGTGGAGAGATTGCAGGCGCCCGGGAAGATTAAGATAAATATCAGCCAGGCAGGAAAATTTTTAATCCTCATTTTCCATCACCCGACAGATACTGGTTACCCTCTCCCCCTCTTCAAGACCGATCAATCTTACTCCCTGGGTGACTCTTCCAATTACCGGGATTTGCCTGGATTTCATCCTGATAATTTTTCCCCGGTCTGAAATTAACATTATTTCATCTTCCTCCTGAACCTGAAGCACCCCGACAATTAAGCCGGTCTTTTCCGTGAGTTTCATTGCCATCATTCCCTGTCCACCCCGATGGTGAAGGGTATATTCCTCTACCTTGGTGCGCTTTCCATATCCATTTTCCGTGCAGGTTAAGATAGTGGTTCCTGCTCCTGCCACCTCCATTGCAACCAGTTCATCATCCTGAGCCAGATTTATCCCTCTAACCCCCCGGGCATTTCTTCCCATTGCTCGCACCTGAGACTCTTTAAAGCGAACCGCCTTTCCTTTTTTGCTTACCAGAATCAGCTCCTGCTCTCCATCGGTAAGCACCGCAGAGACCAGGCGGTCGTTTTCTGCCAAATCACAGGCAATAATTCCACTGGAACGAATATTGGCAAAAGCACTTAATGGGGTCTTTTTTACCTGTCCTTTTAAGGTGGCAATTACCACAAATTTGTCTTCCTCAAATTCCCGAATGCTGAGCACCGTTTGCACTTTCTCTTCTTTGTTTAGATTTAGGAGATTAATTATGGCTTTTCCTTTACTTGCCCTTCCTGCTTGCGGGATTTCATAAACTTTAACGGAATAAACCTTTCCCCGGTCAGTAAAGAAGAGAATCCGGTCGTGAGTATTGGCAACAAAAAGGTTTTCTACAAAATCTTCCTCTCTGGTGGTCATACCGGTTTTGCCTTTTCCTCCCCTTCTCTGCGCCCGATAAAGGGAAAGAGGATTCCGCTTGATATAACCGAGATGGGAAATGGTCACCACCATTTCTTCTTCCGCAATCAGGTCCTCCAGCTTTATTTCTTCGGTTTTGTCTATGATTTCTGTTCTTCTTTCATCTCCATATTTTTCTTTAATCTCTAAAAGCTCCTGCTTAACGGTCTGCCAGATTTTTTCTTCGCTTCCCAGAAGTTCTTTAAGCCTTTTAATCTCTGCTAGAATTTCTTTTAATTCCTCAAGGATTTTCTTTCGCTCCATTCCGGTGAGGCGCTGAAGTCTCATATCCAGAATTGCCTGTGCCTGCACCTCGGTGAGAGAAAATTTCTTAACCAGTCCTTCCTTTGCTTCCTGAGGGGTTTTGGATTTTTTAATTAAATTGATCACTTCTTCCAGATGCTCTAGAGCTTTTTTTAGACCTTCCAGAATATGGGCTCTTTCTTCTGCTTTCTTCAGCTCAAAAAGAGTTCTGCGGATAACTACCTCTCTTCGGTGCTCCAGGAAATGTTCCAGAAGCTGTTTGAGATTGAGCAGTTCTGGTCTGCCATTAACAATTGCCAGAAGAATAATTCCAAAGCTGTCCTGAAGCGGGGTATGTTTGTAAAGGTTGTTTCTGATTACTGCTGGCTCTGCATCACGCTTTAATTCTAAAACTATTCTCATTCCTTCCCGGTCGGATTCATCCCGGATATCATTAATTCCTTCAATTTTTTTATTCCGAACCAGTTGCGCAATTTTTTCAATTAAGCGGGTCTTATTTAATTGATAAGGAATTTCCGTAATAACCAGATTGGTCTTTCCGGTTCGGGGATGGCTTTCAACTAAAACCTTACCCCTAACCTTGATAATGCCTTTCCCGGTGGTGTATGCTTCTATAATTCCCTCTCTGCCATGGATAATTCCTCCGGTGGGAAAATCCGGTCCGGGGATATACTGCATTAATTCTTTGACCGAAATCTCTCGGTTTTCAATTAAAGTAATCAAGCCATTGATCAGCTCGGTAAGATTATGAGGAGGAATATTGGTTGCCATTCCCACCGCAATACCGCTGGCGCCATTCATTAAAAGGTTGGGAATTCTGGTCGGTAGAACCATTGGTTCGGTGGTGGTTTCATCAAAATTGGGGACAAAGTCCACCGTGTCTTTTTCAATGTCTGCCAGCATTTCCTCAGCCAGTTTGGAAAGCCGGGCTTCAGTGTAGCGATAGGCAGCCGGCGGGTCACCATCAATGGAGCCAAAATTTCCCTGACCATCAATCAGGGGATAACGCATATTAAAATCCTGAGCCATTCGCACCAGAGCATCATAAACCGCAGAATCCCCGTGAGGATGATATTTCTTTAAAACCTCTCCCACTACCCCGGCGCATTTGGAATATTTTTTGTTGCTTAAAAGTCCCTCACTATACATCGCATAAAGAATCCTGCGATGCACGGGCTTAAGACCATCCCTAACCTCCGGGATAGCCCGTCCAATAATAACGCTCATCGCATAATCTAAATAACTGCGCTCCAGCTCTTCTTCTATACTTACTTCTACTTTTAATCCTCCCTCACTCATCAGTTTTGCTCCTTCTGATTTTCTTGGGCTTTTTCTTTTATTTTACTGGAAGCAGAAGGTTTTATCACTTCCACTCCTTCCGGGGGCTGAAAATGAAAGATTTTTTCATCAATTTTCGGGTTAAGCTTAATCCGGGAAAAACGCAGGATATTTTCGTTTCCCAGCTGGTCTTTTAAATGAGCCTCTTTTACCAGAAAAGTTTTTGCCTCCACCACCAGCTTGATGGTTCCAAGAAGCAGGCGGTCTTCTTCTTTTTTAGGGACGAGAATTAAATGATATGTCCCAGCTTCCGGCTGGGTGGTGGAAGAATCAAACCTGATTTCAAATTCTTTTTCCAGCTCTCCCATTCCGAAAAGAAAACTCTTGGGCAAACTGCTTGCAAGTGCCTGGTCAATGGAAAGCACCAGAACCTGCTTAAGCGAGGGCAGGTAATCCCAGAAGGTTTTTCCATCGGTTATATACCAGTGCTCCTCAGGTTCGGTATAATGCCAGACCATTTTTCCGGGCTTGGAATAAAATAACTCTCCTCTTCCCTGACTTATGGTGCGGGCAAACTGGCTTTGGCTTACTTCCTGTTCAAATTGGGCAGAATAAGTCTTGATTTTCTTATAGTTATCCTCAAGCCGGGAAATAACCATTTTTAGCTCTTGAGAGGAGGAAGCAGAATTTAATAACCAACCGAAAAGAAAAGAAAAAATTAAAATAAAAAATTTCTTCATAACTGGGTTCCTGCTTTTTTAAAGATTTTTTCCAGCTGAATCGGGTCAATTAAAACCTCCCGGGGCTTGGCACCATCTGCCGGACCTACAATTCCTTCTTCTTCCATTTGCTCAATCATCCTTGCTGCTCGGTTATAACCTACCCGGAGTTTTCTCTGAAGCATACTAATGCTTGCCTGCCTGCTTCTGACCACCAGCTCCACCGCTTGATAATAAAGCTCATCTATTTCTTCCCCGGCACTAACTCCCTGTTCTAGGCTGGGCTTGACAATATTCTCATCATATTCCGGTTTGCCCTGTTTTTTCCAGAAGCTTGCTACTCGCTTGATTTCCGCTTCTGAGACATAAGCTCCGTGCACCCGAATCAGTCTGCTGGTTCCCGGTGCCATAAAAAGCATATCACCCATTCCCAAGAGTTTTTCTGCTCCGTTCTGGTCAAGGATGGTACGGGAATCTGTTTTGCTGGTCACCTGGAAAGAGATTCGGGCAGGGAAATTGGCTTTAATCAGTCCGGTAATAACATCCACACTTGGTCTCTGGGTAGCAACAATAAGATGGATTCCTGCAGCTCTTGCCATTTGCGCCAGTCGGGCAATACTGGTCTCGCAGTCCCGAGCCGCAATCATCATCAGGTCTGCTAGCTCATCAATCACAATTAAAAGCAAAGGAAGAGGCTCTGTGGGATAACTTTGAGGAGTTCTTTCTAAAATCACCGTGCTCCCTTCTTTTATTTTCCTTTTTCTTGATTTTTTTGTCCTTTTCTTTCCTTCCTCTACCAGACGATTATAAGAATCTATGTTCTTAGCTCCATATTGAGCCAGCACCGAGTATCTTCTTTCCATCTCTGCCACTGCCCATTTTAGAGCCAAAGCGGCTTCTTTTGGTTCAGAGATTACACTATGAATTAAATGGGGAATTCCTTCATAGGTGGAAAGCTCCAGGCGTTTGGGGTCAATAAGGAGCATTCTAACCTGGTCCGGGGTGGCACGGAAGAGCACGCTCATAATCATTGCATTTAAACTCACGCTTTTTCCTGAGCCGGTGGCTCCAGCAACCAAGAGATGTGGAGCCTTGCGCAGGTCAATCACAAAAGGCTCTCCGACGATGTTCTTGCCCAGAGCCAAAGTTAAAAGACTCTTGGAATTTTGATAGGGACTGGAAGCAATAATTTCTTTTAAATAAACCATTTCTCTCTGTTGATTGGGAATCTCTATTCCCACCACCCCTTTTCCGGGCAGAGGAGCAATAATCCGCACACTCAGGGCACTTAAAGCACAGGCTAAATCATCAGCTAAGTTAGCGATTTTATTAACTTTTACCCCGGATGCTGGCTTAAACTCATACATTGTAATAACCGGACCAGGAAGAACCTCCACCACCTCTCCTGCGACTCCGAAATCCAAAAGTTTTTTCTCCAAAAGCCGGGCACGGAGCAACAGTGAATCTTTATCAATGGTTCTTTTTCCACTGGAAAGTGAGTCCAAAAGTTTTAAGGAAGGAAGATGATAATTCCCGGCTAAAAAGCTAAGCTTCTCCTGGTAGGGCTTGAGAATCTGCTGATCGCGTGGGGATTGGCTCTTACTCTCTTCAATCCGGGAGGAGATAATTTTAGGCTCTTTTATGGTTTTGACCTGTTCAAGGATTTGCTTTTGCTCGATTCTTTCGCTTGCCCGCTTTCTTCTCTGCCGGATTCTAATAATGGTTTCCTCAAGATAATCAAAAACAAGGCGGAAAAAGTCTATAATTTCCCTTAAAATCTTTGAGGGAGATAAATTAAAGCCCACCACCAGCGAAGCAAGAATTCCAAAACTAAATATCAAAATAGCACTTGCTTTATTGAAAAGCCTTGAGAAGTTTTGGGCAAGGAGATAACCTATCCATCCCCCGATTTTAATTTCCTCTCCTCGCCAGGAAAGCTCTGGATGAATTAAGCCTAAAAATCCAGAAAAAAACACCAGCAAGAATATAATTCCTCCTAGGCGAAGGGAAAGCCAGAGTTTATCTTTTTTTAATAAGGGCTCTTTTTTAAAGAGCTTATATCCCGAGGCAAGGAAGATTAAAAAGAAAATTAAAAAGGAGGTAATGCCAAAGCTCTGGAAAAAAAGCCCGGAAAGATAGGAACCAACAATTCCTCCGTAGTTGAAAATTTTTTCTGCACCCTTGGTAAAAAAAGAAGGGTCTTGGGGATGATAACTGAAAAAACTTAAAAAGAAAAATATTGCCAGAAACAAAAGCCCCACCCCGCTTAGCTCCTCTAAAATCCGCTCACGCCTGCTTTCCGCTTCCGCCATTCTTTACCTCCAAAGGTTGAATAAAGAAAGAATTAAGCTCCCACTTCCAGCCATCAGACAATAAATTCCAAACCAGCTCAGCCGAATTCTTCGCACCGCAGAAAATACCAGCTTGATGGAAAAATATCCTACTAAGAAGGCACTCGCCATTCCGAGCAGATATGAAAGGATTTCTTGATTGCTAAACCTTACCAACTCCGCTCGTTCCTGAAAAAGGGAGATAAAAGATGCCCCCAAAATTGCTGGAACCGATAGCAGAAAAGAAAATCGGGCAGAATAATCACCACGAATTCCGGTAAAAATTCCAGTTGCAATGGTAATGCCCGAACGGGAGATTCCCGGCAGAACACTTATTCCCTGTGCCAGACCAATTAAAAGTCCTCTTTTAATTTCTGGGTCTTGAGCAAAAAGGTTTTGAGCCCGCCGGGCATAATAATCCGCAGAAAAAAGAATTAAACCAGTAAAAATTAAAAATCCTCCCACATATAAAGGCTTTACAAAACAGGATTCAGCAAAATCCTTCAGAGCAAATCCGACCAGCGCGGTAGGAATGAGGGAGATAATAATGACCAAGATTAGGTTCCAGCTAATCAGTTCCAGCTTTTCGCTTCCGCTCATTAACTTTAGCTCCTTTCTGCCTCCGCTTATCAGACCCGCCAGCTCTTTTCTAAAATATACCACAACTGCTAGGGCAGTGGCAAGATGCAGACAAAGGTCAAAGAGCAAGCCCGGTTGATTAAAATCTTTAAAGAGATTTTGAATTAAAGCCAGGTGCCCGGAGCTGGAAATCGGAAGAAACTCTGTTGCTCCCTGAACAATTCCCAGAATCAGCCCCTGCCACCATTTGACCATAAAATTTTACTCTTTTTAAATAAATTTTAATTTAATTAAGCTAAATTGTCAAATAAATTAAGTTGTTGCTTGAGGTTATTTTTGTTTTCCTAGAGTGATGATTTCTTCTAAGGGATGCTGATTAAAGTATCGGTATCTGGCTATCTCCTTTTCTGTGAGGGGAATCTGCTGAATGGGAAAGTCAAAATGAAGCCGGGCACGGGAGCTCCGCTGATATTCTGACCAGGGAGGAAGTCCCTCTCCATTGGGATTGCCGGCTCGGGCAAAATTAGTAAAATAGCTCATCATCTTTAAAGCCAGAGGCTCTGCCTCTTGATAGGTCTTTTTGCTGGCAAGTAGTTTGGCAAGAGAATATTTCAAGTTCATCCCTCCGAAAACAAAAGGCACATCTAGGGCATGAAAAGCTCCTAATTTATGAGGATAATGGGTATCATTCCAGTCAAATTGATAAAGATAAACCGGGTTATTCCCTGCCATATTCTCTGCCATCTTAAAAGTAGGAGCATTAAAAACCATATCATTTCCAAAGGCAAAAGCCAGGTCTATGGGACGGCGATAGTCAGAATAGTAATACATTGAGCGAGTGCTCTGATAGTTGGGACCGGTTAAGAGCTTTAAAAGGAAATTGACTGAAGGTTTGCTCCAGAGACCCAATCCCGGAACTGACATCGTATAAATTCTTAATTCATCTTTGGTGGTGCCAAGCATTGTCGGGACTTTATGATAGTTTCCCTGCGCAATCAGATTAAGAGGAAGGTCTGGTAGGGCATAGTGGTCAACACAGGGAGAATAAAGAAGCCCCATAGAAAATAGGTCATTAGGAGATTTTAGGGCAAAAGCAGTTTCTGGTTTACTCCTTAAACACTCCACCACCTCTTCATTTTCCTCACAGCCAATTTTTTCCAGTTGTTTTTTGCTTTTTTCATAGCATTGTTCCATAGTTTGGAAGAGATGAGAGGGGGCACTCATAATAATAGCTCTATGGAATAAATTCTTGGTAAGAGGAGATACTAAAAGAGCTACCACGCTCATTCCCCCAGCGGATTGCCCGAAAATGGTTATATTTTCCGGGTCTCCACCAAATCCTGCGATATTTTCTTTCACCCACTTTAAAGCTTGAATTTGGTCTAAAAGTCCGTAATTGCCAGTACTGTGATTGGGGTCTTGTTCCGCAAGCTCAGGAAGTGCCAGAAAACCAAGGGCTCCCAGCCGATAGTTAATGGTTACAACCACAACATCTTTTTCTGCAGAGAGCCTAGCTCCCCTATAAAGCTCATAACTGCCTGAGCCGTTCATAAAAGACCCACCGTGAATCCAGAACATCACCGGGAATTTGCCTGGCTTGGCTGGACGCCAAATGTTTAGATACAGGCAATCTTCGCTGATGGATTCACTCTTACCCCCTGAGGTAATATTTTCCCGTTGAATGCAAGAAGCTCCATATTTATGGGCTAAATAGATACCTTGATGAGGCTTGGGAGGCTGGGGAGCACTTAATCTAAACTCGCCCACTGGAGGTTGAGCATAAGGAATACCCAGCCATTCGCAAGCAGGATATTTTTCCGAGGCTTGCCCCTGGATTAAGCCCTGCTTTGTCTTGACCGGTTCGGTGCAAATATTTCCTCTGGCGACTGAGAAAGAGCAAACTAAAAAAATCCCTAATCCCAACCAAAGTATGGAAAGGATTCTTTTCATTTCTCTTTTCCTCCTTTTTTTATTTTTAAAAATCTAAAAAATAAAAAATCTTTCTGCAAGTAAATTTTTTCCTTGACAACACTTTAAAAATAAGGTATAAAATTTTCGCACTAAAATCCGAGTTATTGTTGTGGGGCGTAAGATAAAAAAATTCAATGGAATTAGGAAAAAAATGCAGAGTTTTTCTGTAATTCGGGGGAATAGATAATATAACAAATTGAATAGCAAAAGATTTTGTTTTGTTTTCAGATGGTTAGATGGAAGAAAGAATATATGAAATTATATAATTTTAAAGGCATAGATTTTGCATTTCAAACCAGATGGGTACAATTTTGAGAGGAAAAAAGAACTTAAAAAATTAAAAAGAAAGGAGAGGAAGATGAAAGGGTTTGGACGGCTGGTTTTAATCGCAGGGATTTGTTTAGGTCTCGCCTTTGTTTTCACTCCTATTGCCAAAGCCCAAAACGCCGGGGCATGGTTTTGGGGAGATGGTAATGGAAATGGGTTAATTGATCCACCAGATTTGATGAGTAATTTAATGACAGAACTAGGAGGCGGCTCTGCTCCTTATGGCACTATACCTGCATCTTCAGATGTTCAAGAGCTAAACGGAAATGGGCTTATTGATCCTCCGGATTTATTTATTTTAATGGGATGGTTAGGTGGAGATTGGTCAAATCTTACCGGTAACCCACAAACTCTTACTGCAAGCACCACTTCTCTTTCAGTAGTGGTTGGTGATTCTGTTGAATTAAGCGCTTATGCAACCTCAAGTTTAGGGTCATACCGAAGTGGCTTCGGAGTGATTTTTGAGATTGATACCGCTAACAGCACCTGCACCACTGCTGAGATTTATGGTCGGGATGTGCAGAACGGGGCAACCATCGGATGGTTTAATCCGAGGGCTTATGCTTACACTGATACAATGGCAAGTGGTGGATTGGCGACGGTAAAACTTCGTCCTACCGGTTGCTCTAATGGTGATAGTATTGTTGTTCAGGTCTATATTCCAAGAGATGATAATCCTGTACTTCCGGTTACAATTCCCGGGGCAAGATTTCCTTCTGACTTATATGTAGCCACTCCTATTACTGTATCTGTAACTGGAGGTGCCTGCCTGCAGGTGGTTTCTGTTGACGTCCAGCCGGACAGCCCTTCAATAAATGAGGGTGATTCCATTACCTTTACCGCGATTTGCACCCTGGCAGATTCCAGCACCGTGGATTGCACCAACGGAATCTCTGGATGCGGAAGCACTGATTGGTCTTCCACTGGTGACCTGACTCAGGATGCTACTCCTAATAAATTCTTTGGTAATCAAATTCCTTGCTTGGCTGGTGGTTCCGGAACCGTGACAGCTACCTATGATGATAGTGTGAATCCTGCGGTCAGCGATTCTGAAACCGTAACCGTTAATAACGATGATACCGCGGTGAGTGTTTCTGTTTCTCCAAATACCGCTTTTGAAAACAGCTCCGCTTTGGCGTATACTTTAACTTTAACCTGTTCAGATAATAACACGCAGGATGTTACTTCAGGCTCCTTGGCTTCGGGTAATTGCTCTGGTGGGGATGGAACTGTAGATATTCCCAATCTCTGTGGTGATGATGAGCCACCAGATTGCACCATCACAGAAACCGTAAGTGGTTCTAATCTTTCAGATGTGATGGATGTTCAAGACGATGGAGATAGCATTGTTGGAATTACTAATTGTCCGGCGAGCTGGTCTGAGGGAGGTTCAGGGA
>CAZKMM010000004.1:4227-42216 GCA_964553915.1 uncultured bacterium | reverse complement strand
CGGCGGAACCGATGCCCAGGGAGAGGTGCGGGTGAGAATTGAGGAGGAGGGGATTGAGGTGACGGGTTTTGGGGCACATACCGATATTATTGTTGCTTCTGCCCTGGCTTATATAGATGCGCTTAATCGCCTGGAGTATCGCAAGAAGAATCTTTCTCAGCTCCGCTCTCAGGCTCCGTAAAAATATTTCTGGAGTGTAAAAATGGCAATGACTATTACCGAGAAGATTCTTGCTGAGCATTGCGGGAAAAAACAAGTGGTGCCCGGAGAGATTATCACTGCAAAGCTGGATTTTCTTCTTGCCAATGACATCACCGCTCCTCTGGCGATTGAGCAGTTTGAAAATATGGGAGCAAAAAAGGTTTTTGACCCCAGCAGGATTGCTTTGGTCCTGGACCATTTTGTTCCTGCCCGGGATATTAAATCTGCCCAGCAGTCAAAAAGAGTGCGGGAATTTGCCCGGGCTTATGGCATTAAATATTTTTTTGAAGTGGGATGTGGAATTGAGCACTGCTTACTTCCGGAGCAGGGGCTGGTGAGTGCCGGTGAGGTTATCATCGGAGCAGATAGTCATACCTGCACCTATGGAGCCCTGGGAGCTTTTGCCACCGGGGTTGGCTCCACTGACCTCTGTGCCGGAATGATAAGCGGAGAGCTCTGGTTTCGGGTTCCTGCCAGCATTCGGGTGGAATTTGTCGGCGAGCCGGGGAAATGGCTTGGGGGCAAGGATTTAATTTTAAAGGTGGTCAGTGAGCTGGGAGTGGATGGTGCCCGGTATCAGGCTCTGGAATTCGGCGGAGAGGCTTTAAAAAAGCTCTCTATTTTTTCTCGGTTTACCATCTGCAATATGGCAATAGAAGCCGGGGCAAAAAATGGAATTATTGAGCCGGATGAGATTACCCTCCAGTATCTTAAAAACCGCACGGTGCGGGAGAACAAAATTTACCAGAGCGACCCGGAGGCAGAATATTCCCAAAAACTGATAATAGATGTCTCCACTCTTTCGCCTCTGGTGGCGGTTCCTCATCTTCCGGAAAATGTCAAGCCAGCCCGGGAGCTGGCAGATGTGGAACTGGACCAGGTAGTGCTTGGCTCCTGCACCAATGGCTGGCTGGAAGATTTAAGAATTTGTGCAGAAGTGCTCAAGGGGAAAAAGGTTCATCCCCGCTTGCGAATGATTGTGCTTCCCGGCACCCGTCAGATTTATCTCCAGGCATTAAAAGAGGGGATTATCCAAACTCTGGCAGAAGCTGGAGCAATCATTGCTCCTCCCACCTGTGGTCCCTGTCTGGGCGGGCATCTGGGAGTGCTGGCAGATGGGGAGCGGGCTCTGGCAACCACCAATCGGAATTTTATTGGAAGGATGGGCAGTCCAAAAAGTGAGGTATATCTTTCCGGACCAGCAGTGGCAGGAGCCAGTGCGGTTCTGGGAAGAATTGCCAGTCCGGAGGAATTGGGAGGTTAAATTGAAGTTAGTTCGCAAGCACTGGATAATTTTGCTTTTAACTCCTCTGGTTCTTTTGCTTGACCAGACCAGCAAGCTTTTGGTTCATCGGTTTTTTTATCCTTATCAGGCACGGCAGATAATTCCGGGATTTCTGGAATTTCGTCTGGTTTTCAATCGGGGGCTTGCCTTTGGGCTTTTTTCTGACCAGCTCGGTCCTTACAGCACCTGGATTTTTCTGGGCATAACTCTGATTGCCTTTGGTATTATTGTTCATTTATTTTTCCGCACCGACCATCGGGCTTTGCTTCTGCCCAGTGCTTTGAGCCTGGTTTTGGCAGGGGCGCTGGGGAATTTGATTGATAGATTTCGCTGGGGGTATGTGGTGGATTTTATCAACCTGTATTATCGCCGATTTGTATGGCCCACTTTTAATGTTGCGGATATAGCCATCACGGTCGGAATAATTTTACTTTTAATAGATTCCTTCCGTCCGGAGAAATCCTCCAGGTCAGAAAAAGTAGAGGTGGAAAAAGAGCCCGGTTCTGGAGAAGAGAAGTGCATCCAGTAATTTGGGAGTTTGGGCAGTTTCGGATTTATTCTTACAGCTTAATGGTGGTGCTGGCTTTTTTTGGTGCTTTTTTTTATGCCTGGCGCGAAGCTAAAAGGCTCGGTGAAGACCAGGAAAAGGTTATAGACCTGGGGATATTGATTTTCCTCTCTGCTTTTTTAGGTGCCCGGCTTCTTCATATTTTGGTGAACTGGAGGATTTATTTTTCTCATCCGAGCCGGATTTTGAAATTCTGGGAAGGGGGGCTGGTTTACTACGGCGGGCTGATTTTGGCGGTTTTGGTCTCAGTGGCTTATATTCGGATTCGGGGCTTGAACCTTGCTCGCTGGGCAGATATTTTAGCTCCCTGCGCAATGATTGCCCTGGCAATCGGAAGAATTGGTTGTTTTTTGAATGGCTGTTGCTATGGCTCTCCGGCTCCAGCCTGGCTTCCCTGGAAGGTGGTGTATCCCGAGGAGAGAATGCCCTTTCATCTTCAGGGAATTCCGCTCCATCCCACCCCGATTTACAGTTCCATTACTGCCGGGGTTATTGCTGGATTTCTCATCTGGAGGAGCCGGCACAAGCGATTTGAAGGAGAGGTTTTCTGGCTGATGCTTTTGTTATATTCTCTTGCCCGGTTTCTTCTGGAATTTGTCCGGGGCGACCCGAGGGGAGGGATTGCCTCTCTTCACCTCTCCACCTCTCAGCTAATCAGCCTCCCGACATTTTTTCTCAGCATTTCTTTTTTGCTAAAAAATTATTTTAAATCTGGTTCGGAGTAAAAAAGTTGAAGGTGGTTTTAATTCGTCCCCCTAAAATTCTCGGTGCCATAGAAAAGAGTATGGTCCAGCACCCGATCAATCTGCTTTATTTATCTGCGGTTCTGAGGGAGTATGGGGAGGGATTTGAGCCGGAGGTATGGGATTTTGAGGTAGAGAGGTTCTCTGAGAAGGAGGTTCGGCAGAGGCTGAGAAAGGCTCAGCCCGGAGTGGTTGGGATAACTTCAATGACCTGCAATATCAAAACGTCGCATCAGATTGTTAGCTGGGTTAAAGATGAAGATTCTGAGATTCTCACAGTTCTAGGAGGGGCGCATGGCTCGGCAATTCCCGAGCGGACTTTGAAAGAATTTGAAAACTTTGATGTGGTGGTGCTGGGAGAGGGGGAAAGAACTTTTTTAGAAATATGCGAGCGGAAAAAGCAGGGGAAAAGCCTGGAAGGAGTGGCAGGGATTGTCTGGAGGAAGAGAGAGGAGCTGGTAAAGGAACCTGCACGGGCATTGATAGAAGACCTGGACTGGCTTCCTAACCCTGCCCGGGATTTAATTGACCATTCTCTTTATAAAGGTGCCAGCACCCCGGGGCTGGATGCTACCCTGCATCGGGGCACCGAGCTTTTTACTTCCCGGGGTTGTCCGGAGCGGTGTATCTTCTGTGCTTCTCATTTAATTTTTGGCAGGAAGGTCAGGTTCCGAAGCCCGGAACATATCTTTCGGGAAGTGGATGAGTGTATAGAAAAATGGGGATACAGACATTTCACCATAGATGATGATACCTTTACTTTTAATCCTTCTCGGCTGGAGAAGATTTGTCAGGGATTTAAGGAGCGGGGAATTACCTGGGACTGTGATACCCGGGTGGATACAGTGAATCGGGAAATGATAAAGATGATGGCAGAGGCAGGCTGTCAGAAAATTGCCTTTGGAGTGGAATCGGGCAGTCAGAGGATTTTAAACCTGAACAAAAAGGGAATTACCATAGAGCAGGTGAAGAACGCTTTTCGCTGGGCACACGAGTTCGGGATTATTACCACCGCCTTTTTTATGATAGGCTCCCATCCCAGCGAGACCAGACAGGAGCTGGAGCAAAGCTTTAAGCTAATGTGCGAGCTGGATACCGAGCTGATGGCAGTGGCAATTGCGGTTCCTTACCCGGGCACCGAGCTTTATCAGATAATGAAGGAGCAGGGCTTGATTATTGAGGAACGCTGGGAGAAATTCACCCATCTTCATTCCTTTCCGGGCTGGAGAACCGAGCATTTTACTCCCAAACAGCTGGCAGGACTGCAGATTTATCTTTTCCGAAGATTTTTCCTCCGCCCGAGATTTATTTTAAAAACTTTAAAAAAGGCAATGAGCTGGCGGGGAATAAAATACTACACCCGCTCGCTCTGGCAGATTCTCTGCTATCTTTTGTGGGAGAGAAGAAATTAAGGATTTAACTTGGCTTTTAATTTAAATTGGCTTTTAATTTAAATAAAGAGGTTAGAGTTTGAAAAGAATCTTAAACAAAGGAGTAAAAAATGAAATCTGCGGTCTGGAAAGGGTATAAAGAAAGATTTGTTATCCAGGACCTGCCCAAGCCCGAGCCGGATAAGAATGAACTTTTAATCAGAGTCCGCTACTGTGGAATCTGTGGAACGGACCTCCATTTAATAGAAGCTGGTTTAATTCCGGTGGGAGCGGTGCTGGGACATGAGGTGAGTGGAAAGATAGTGGAGGTAGGAGAAGGGGTGGAGGAGTTCAAGCCCGGTGACCAGGTAGCGATTCGTCCTTATTCGCCCTGTGGGAGCTGTCCTGCTTGTTTATCCGGTCAGCCGAACATTTGTCCTCAGGGGCTGGAGCTGGCAGTGGGTTTTGGGAAAAACCCGGGAGGATTTGCTCAGTATCTGGTGGTTGACAAAAATCAGGCCTGGAAGCTTTCCCGGAGAATCAGCCTTCGGGAGGCGGTTTTAGCCGAGCCCCTTGCCAGTGCGGTTCATGCGGTAAGGAAAGCAGAGGTAAAAATTGGAGATTCCGCATTGATTCTGGGCGGAGGACCGATGGGAGCTTTGCTTGCGATTGCTCTGCGCTGGGCAGGGGCGCATCGGATAGTGATTTCTGAGCCTTCGGTCCGGCGAAGAAATATCATCAAGGATTTAGGATTTGGGATGGTGGTGGACCCGGCAAAGACCAGCCCCTTACATTATTTTGATTACTTAAAATGGAAACAGCCGGAGCTGGTTTTTGATTGTGCGGGCAGAAGGGATTCGTTAGCTCAGGCAATTGAGTTATGCGCTCCGGGAGGAAAGGTGGTAATGACCGGTCTTTCCTGGGAGCAGGTTTTAATTAATTCTCTGGAATGTTTGGGTAAGGAGCTGAGGCTGATTTCCAGCTTTAGTTATTTTCAGGAATTTGAGGTAGCGCTGGATATTATTACCAGCGATTTGTTTGAATTCCATACATTGATTACCACAATTATGCCTCTTGACCAGATTAATCAAGCCTTTGAGAGGTTAAAACCTCCAAGCAAAGAAATGAAGGTCTTGATTGAAATCTAATTTTATTTGACAGCAGGATTAAAATTTTGCTATAAAATCAGTCAAAGAAAATCAAAGGAGGGTGAGATGGTTTCTTTTGAGCCAAGTGAAGAGCAAAGGATGATTCAGGATATGGCAAGAGACTTTGCCAATGAACAGCTCCGTCCCCAGGCACGGGAATGTGATGAAAATGATACTATTCCGGATGATATTCTTCAGGCTGGCTGGGAGCTGGGAATGGTTAATGCGGTAATTCCGGAGAAATATGGTGGTGCCGGGATGGAACGGAGCGCAGTGACCGGAGCCCTGATGTGTGAGGAGCTTGCCTGGGGAGATTTAAGCCAGGCAATTGCCCTTCTCACTCCGGCTCTGGTAGCCTATCCGATTATGGAATTTGGCACCGAGGAGCAGAAGGAGAAATATCTTCCCAGATTTTGCGAGCAGAAATTTTATCCGGCTACCTCTGCTCTGGTGGAGCCTTATTTTGATTTTGACCTTACTCAACTCAGGACCAAAGCAGAGAAAAAGGGAGATGTTTATGTGCTTAATGGTGAGAAATGTCTGGTTCCGCTCGGGCTTCGGGCAGAGCTTTATTTAATCTGGGCGAGCCTGGAGGGAAAACCGGGTTATGAGAATGTCGCAGGATTCATTGTGGAGAAAGGAGGCTCGGGTCTGGTTCTGGGCGAGCGGGAGAAGAATATGGGCTTAAAAGCTCTGGAGACTGCGGAGCTCAAGCTGGAGAATCTTGAAGTGCCGGCAGAGAACCGGCTGGGCGGGGAGCAGGGCTGTGATTTTGCCCGAATTGCCAGCCAGAGCCGGGTGGCGCTCACGGCAATGGCTACCGGAGTGGCAAGAGCCAGTTATGAATATGCCCGGGAATATGCCAAAGAGCGAGTGGCGTTTGGCGAGCCAATTGCTTACCGACAGGCAATTGCTTTTATGCTGGCAGAGATGGCCTGGGAGGTGGACTCAACCCGGCTTTTAGCCTGGGAAGCGGGCTGGGAGCTGGATGCGGGCAAGGATACTGGTTTTAAAGATGCTTATCTGGCTAAGATGTATGCGGACCAGATGGTGGTCTGGGTCACGGACTGCGGAGTGCAGATTCTTGGTGGACACGGATATATTCGGGAACATCCGGTGGAAATGTGGCTGAGAAACGGCAGGGGCTTTGCCTGTTTTGAAGGATTAGCAATCGTTTAAAAAGTATAAAGGAGGAAAAAAATGATTTCTTTTGAACTTCCGGAACCAATTAAAAATGTCCAGAAAATGATTAATGGTCTGGCGGTAGGAGTTATGCGGAAATGGGCTCGCTGGGCCGATGAACACGAACACGAGAAAGTAGATGAATGGATTAATTTAATGTGGAATGCCACCAAGGGAATGGGTGCCGGGATTTTTGGCGGAGGAAAGAAGAAAGAGAAAAAAGAAGGAGAGGAGAAGAAGGAGAAAAAGCCCAGCACCAGAAATCTTCAGTTAGCGGTGACTGTGGAGGAATTAAGCTATGGAGATGCAGGTCTTTATCTTTGTATTCCTACTCCTGGTCTGGGAGGAGCTGCGGTTGCCGCGGCTGGCACCCCGGAACAGCAGGAAAGATTCCTGAAGCGTTTTACCGAGGGCAAGCCCAAATGGGGAGCAATGGCAATTACCGAGCCGAATGCAGGTTCAGACACCGCGGCAATTACCACCACCGCGGTTCGGGATGGAGATTACTGGGTGCTGAATGGAGAGAAGATTTTTGTCACCCAGGGAAAGAGTGCGGTGGAGGATTCTGAAGGATTTGTGGTGGTCTGGGCAACTGTAGATAAAAAGGCGGGTCGGGCTGGAATTAAATCTTTTGTGGTCGACCATCATACTCCGGGGATGAAAGTGACCAAATTAGAAGATAAGCTGGGAATTCGTGCCTCAGATACCGCGGCGATTGTTTTTGAGGACTGTCGGATTCCTTTTGAAAATATCCTGGGCGACCCGGAGGTAAAAGTTGGTTTTAAAAAGGCGATGGCTACTTTTGATGCCACCCGTCCGATGGTAGCTGCCAGTGCTATTGGGATTGCCCGAGCTGCGATTGAGGAGGTGCAAAAAGATTTTAAAGAAGCCGGAGTTGAAATCCGCTACGGGGTAGCGCCCAATAATCTCACTGCCCGGGAGCGGGATTTAATGATGATGGAGGCACAGCTAAAAGCGGCTCGCCTGCTTACCTGGAAAGCGTCCTGGATGGCGGATGTGGGCAAATTCAACAACCTGGAGGCAAGTATGTGCAAAGCCAAGACCGGAAGGGCGGTGACCTGGATTACCCAGAAAGCAGTGGAAATGCTCGGTCCTCTCGGGTATTCCAGGAAGCTTCTGCTAGAAAAATGGATGCGGGACGGGAAAATTAATGATATTTTTGAAGGCACCGGGCAGATTAACACCCTGGTTGTTGCACGGAGAATTTTGGACTATACTAGAGAACAGTTAAAGTAGAAATAAAACCTGAATAAGCAACGCCGGGAGCAATCACCTGAGTAATTGCTTCCGGCGTTTTTTATTAGGATTTGGCTTTTGCTTTTTAGGGAAGTAAGATAATATCAGGGAGTAGGAAATGGAAGAAAAAGATAAACAAAGCGGAGTGGAGTTAGGGTTAATCAGCCAGGAGCTGGCAGAGGTAGAGGAGATTCTTTATAAAGAATGCCGGAGCGAAGCCCGGCTAATTTTTCAGGTTTCGGACCATATTTTAAAAAGCGGGGGCAAGAGGTTTCGCCCGGCACTTTTAATTTTATCCAGCCGGCTCTGCGGGTTTAAGGGCAAGGAGGCGGTTTATTATGGAGCAGCCATAGAATATGCGCATACCGCTACTTTGCTTCACGATGATGTGGTGGATGAAGCCAGGATGAGGCGGGGCAAAATTAGTGCCAATCAGCTCTGGGGCAATCAGGCAAGTGTTCTGGTAGGGGATTATTTGCTTTTTAAAGCCTTCCAGCTAATTTTAGCCCTGAAGAATGTTCGGATATTAAATCTGCTTAATGAGATTGCCCTTCAGATGGCAGAAGGGGAGGCTTTTCAGCTGGAGCGGAGAGGAGAGATTGAAATCAGTGAGGCAGAATATTTTTCCACCATCATTGATAAAACCGCCAGTTTAATCAGCGCCTCCTGCCAGATCGGAGCGATTTTAGGAGAGGCAAGCCTAAAAGAAGAAGAAGCACTGGCAGATTTTGGTTTGAATGTCGGGATTGCCTTTCAACTGGTAGATGATGCTCTGGATTATCGGGTATCTTCTCGCTGGGGAAAGGAGCCGGGCAAGGATTTTATGGAGGGCAAGGCAACTCTACCTTTAATTCGGGCATACCGGCTGGGAAACGAGCATCAGAAGTCCCGGCTCAGGCAATTGTTTGAGCGGAGAGACCAGGAAGCTTTTTTAGAGGTTCTTTCTATAATTGAGGAGCTGAAAGGCTTGGAATATACAATGGAAAAAGCCCGCCAGTATATCAATACCGCTAAAAAGAACCTCGCTATCTTTCCGGATTCCCCTTATAAAACCGCCCTTGACAGAATGGCAGATTTCGTCGTAGAAAGAGACTACTAAACTACTGAAAAAGGAGGGGGCAATGCTTAAAATTGGACAGGGGCTTGGTCTGATTTTTTTCGGGCTGATTTTGGGCTTTTCCCTTTCTGCCGGGGAGAAGATGGACTGGCTTTCCCGTCATTACCCCCAGCTGGTTCTTAAGCAGGGAGCCGGGCTGGTAAAGATAAAGCTAGAGGGCTGGGAGCGAGTCGGGAAGGTTCAGAGCAAGCTGGGAGAGGCGGAACATTATCTTGCCCGGCTGGAAAAGGCACCAGCCGGGCTCAGGCTGGAAGCTTATGAGCTGAAAGATAGCCCGGCTTTGATTTTAAAGCTCGGGCTAAAAAATGGTTTAGCAGATGCCAGCCTGGGCGATGCGAATCGGCTCTGTTTTGGTTTGGAAATAAATCCTCCCCAGAATCTAGATAAAATCTTGAGCTTTAAAATCTCTGCCTTTGCTCCCCCGGTCTATGAGCTGGTTCCTACCAATGGTCCGGTGCTTTTTTATAATCGGGATTTTCAAACCGTGATAATTTCTCCTCTTGACCATTTTCTTTACAGCCTGATTCGTCCGGAGGGAAAAAGAATTCAGCTCGGGCTGGAAGCAGAGCTGGTTTCTTTGCCCGAGAATTTCTCTCATCCGATTATCTTTTATTTTGGCAAGGGCATCAGCAGGAGTTTTGAGGGCTGGGGAGATTTGCTCCTTCGCTGGTATGGTAATCAGAGACCCGGTCTTTATGCGGATATTGGGCTTTCTTATCTCGGCTACTGGACTGATAATGGCGCCTATTATTACTACAAGACAGAAAAGGGAATGAACTATGAACAGACCCTGCTGGAGGTGAAAAAATACGCGGACCAGCTCGGGGTGCCTTTTGGCTATTTCCAGATTGATTCCTGGTGGTATCTTAAAAGCACGGATAAGCGAACCGGGTTTGCTCCTTTAGACTGGGTAAAGAACCTGATGGGCGGAGGAGTGATTCGCTGGGAAGCTCGTCCGGATGTTTTCCCCAAAGGAGTTAAAGGGTTTCAGGAAAAGCTTAGCCTTCCTCTTATCGCTCATAACCGCTGGTATGATAAAAATACTGAGTATAAAAAAGAATATAAATTTGTGGATGGGCTCGGA
The DNA here is from genome assembly GCA_964553915.1 of uncultured bacterium. Classification (GTDB taxonomy): domain Bacteria; phylum RBG-13-61-14; class RBG-13-61-14; order RBG-13-61-14; family DRUE01; genus CAZKMM01. Next base: position 32,261 of record CAZKMM010000004.1, on the reverse strand, counting down.
AACCGTAATCCCTCTTTCCCCCTGGAAGAGCGGTTCTGGGAAATGATAATACGCAGTGCCAGAGAGCGGGGAATTGTGGTTTATGAACAGGACTGGCTGGATACTCAGTGGAAAATCATTCCCTATCTCCGCCAGCATCTGGAGGTGGGAGAGAACTGGCTTGATTGGATGAGCAAATATGCCCGGAAATATGGTCTGACCATTCAGTATTGTATGGCAAATCCGGGCTTCTTTTTGCAGGCGGTGAAATATCCGAACATCACCCAGGTTCGCACCAGTGGTGATTATCTGGCAGGGGCTCCCAAGGAATACTGGTGGAAGCCATTTTTTACCAGTTCTATGCTTGCCTGGGCTTGCGGGATTTATCCCTGGAAAGATACCTATTTATCTTCTCCAGGGCAGAGAGTAATTCGGGATGAAAAGTATAATTTTGAAGAGACCCTGATCAGCATTTTAAGTGCTGGACTGGTGGGACCGGGAGATAAAATCGGATACATCAACAAACCGCTTTTAATGAAGACCTGTCGGAAAGATGGACTTTTGCTCAAGCCGGACAAGCCAGCACTGCCCATTGACCTGATGTTCCTTGCTCATCGCACCCTTTATACGGTTATAACTGAGAGCAGAACCGGGCTGGGAACTTATTATTATCTTGCTGGGTTCAATTTGGATTTCCTCAAATACCACAAGCGGGAGCTGAGCTTTTCTGAGCTGGGAATTCCCGACCAAGGCTATCTGATTTATGACTGGAAGAATAAGAGTTTTGCCCGGGAGAAAGGTAAGCTGGTCTATCCCAAGAGGCTGGCAAGATACCGGGTGGCTTATTATCTTCTGGTTCCAGAGCTGGATAGGGGAAAAGCCTTTTTGGGCGAGGTGGAGAAGTTTATTCCTTTGAGCCGGGCAAGGTTTAAAAAGCTTACCTATCAGGGGGGTGAGTTAGAGATTCATCTTCTTGGAGTAGAAAAAGAGCTGATTACCTTGGGAGTTAAAGCTCCTTCTCCTAAGCTGGTCAGAGCAAAGGGAATTAAACTTAAAGCTCAAAAGAGAGAAAAGGAACTGGTCCTTTTCCAGCTTCAGTTTTCCGAGCCAGAGGCGTTTTTGAAATTAAAGCTTTAAAACACCCAGTTTGCCTGCACGAGCCATCCTGCGGGATAATCCTCGCTGAAGGCATATTCAAAAGTAATAATTATAGCGGGAGGTAAATGTCCCCGAAGGCTCCCTCCATAGCTGGTATGCCATTTTCCTTCCCAGGAATCAGAATCAGTAATATCATTCATTACCATTCCTGTATCAACAAAGAAGGCAAAGTCCCAGAATCTCCAGTACTGGAACCGGTATTCAAAGCTTGCTCCAAAGCAGTCATTATCCCGGAAACGGTCGCCATTATATCCCCGGTTGGTCTGCCCCCCACCCAAAGAAGTTAGCTCATAAAAAGGGACATCCAGGACTTTTTGTCCATACCATTCTATTTCTTCAGAAAAAGTATGAGTGGCGAATACCCGAAAGCTAAAATTCCGATGCTTGGCAGGTCCAAAAAACTTGGTGTAAAAGGTGCGCTCAGGACCGAACCAGTGGTCCATTGGCAGGTCCTGGAGCCAGCCCGGTTCAAAATATGCTCTCAGGTCCAGACTCAACTTGGTGTAGTTGTAATCGCTGGCAAATTCCGGTCCTACCCGCTGAATTGATATTGCCTGGTAATTTCCCCGATGAGGCACCTGCCAGTCATCACGAAAATCCCGATAAAAGGTGAGAATAATCCCATTGCTCATTCCACCCTCACGACCGTAAAGGGGACCGCCCCATCTTTCTCCGTGTGCCAGTTCCCAGTCCCAGCCATAATGTTCTTCAAAGCTGGGGGCAGATTTTCCTTCAATCGGCTTCTGTCCAGACTTGATATCAATGTTGTTATAATAAAGCCTTACATCCACCCCGTAATGATGGGCAAAATGCTTGCTGAAAGTTATCTCCGCATTCTGTTTCACCCACCAGTAAAGAACCTCATATAATTTTTCGCTCTCATTACCAATTCCCCAGAAGCTCTCGCAGGGAAACTGCTCATAAGAAAACTTGATTTTAAAATCTTCTATAAAAGGAATAAATCTCAGCTTGGAAAATTCCGCACTGATATATTGAAGATTACGGGTGGTAATGGCAGTAGAAAGCCAAAAATAGGTGCCGGTGCCCAGAAAATCCATATCTCCATAACCAATTCCTCCGCCATAACCGGTATTATATGGGTCCATCCAGATTTGGGGAGAAATAAATTTAACCGCCTGCTTTTTCTCTATTTTTGGAGCCATAGTGGGGAAGGGCTTTTTTTTTCTGGTATCTTTGGAATAGGCAGGCTTTTGGGCATAGCAGTTTTTAAATGGGAATCAGAGCGGACAATTAAAGGCTCAGTATAAATTTTCAGGAAATTCTCTTCCGAGCCCTTTTGATAAGTGGTGGGAGAGAAGAAATACATCAGCCGAAAAATCACCGGTCTTCTCCCGGTTTTCTGCAGATGCCGAACCGTAAAGCCAAATTTTCCGAACATCCCGAAATAATCTTCCGGCTCATCCTGCTTTTGCTCCATATCCACATAATAAAGGTCAGGATATAATCCCTTGGCTTTAAAAGGAAGTGCCAGATGAGTATAAATGGTTCCATATCTGGTGCTGAGTGCCTCCCAGCGCTGGGGACCATAATCCAGGTTTAGCTCTTCTTCATCCAGAACCCCATCCACCACCACAGGCACAGGATTTTTCTCAGAAAGAAATTGAGACTTTTCCCCGGTTTCAGGATTTAAGTCCAGGCTTAAAGAATAGGTAAGATCATTCATCTTCCCCCAGTTAATTGGCGCCCGGGTCTCCATCTTCCATTCTATATGATATGGATAATAATAAATATAATGAAGGAGCCGATTTTGAACATGAGGCCAGGGTTCACTAACACCTACCACCTCTTTAATAATCCGAATCGGTCCCAGTTTTATTCCCCGTAAAAAGCCATTAATGTCGTTATTATTTAAGCTGTAAACAACTGTCCCGTAAAATCCATAGCAGTCATAATTGACCTTGAACCGGTCCACCAGGTCTGGTCCGAAATTTCCGAATCTGCCCAGATGCAACTGGTCAAAAAAGAGCTGGTGAGTTTTATAGCCGATTTTATAACTCTGCCCGATGAATAAATCATTATCTCCGCCAATGAAGACATACTGCTGGTAGCTTTTGGGAGGGGGCTGGGAAAATCTGCAGAGATAGGCATAAGCTTTTTCTTGAGTTTCTGGGTCCCCAACCTCTATTTCCTGGCAGGTTTCTGCTCCCGGAGGTAGCTTGCCCGCAGGTGCCTTTTCCCCTAAATCCCGGCTCATAAATACCAGCTCATCATCCGCATCAAAGCCAGGATTAAAATCCGGCTTGACTTCCTCTCCCAGATTTAAGGCATAAACCAACACCCTCCTTCGCCGGGTCCACTGCCAGTAAAACATCTCCTCATAGCGTTCATCAATCTGGTAAGGGATTACCTTAAAAGAGCGGTCTTTCCAGGCGAGAAGTCGGAGCTGGGTGGGAGCAGTTCCCAGAACCTGGGGAAGATATTTCCCCTCCACCACAACCGGGTCATATTTTCTGCTCAGCTCTGCCCGAAGGCTCAGGCTGATAAGGAAAACAAGCACTCCTAAAACCCAGAGCGGTTTTTTATTCATCTTTCCTTCTCTCCAAAGGTTAAACTTTTCCGATTTTTACCAAATCTTTTTTCAAAATGCAAGCAGAGTTTATTCTGAGGTGGTGGGCGGAGGCAGATATCCCTTTTCTAAATCTGGCACCTGCTCAAGACCAGATTTATGCCCCTCCCAGCTGGAATAAAAGCTATAACTCTGACCGGGCTGAAGCTTGATTCTGGGAGAAAGTATCTCCATCTCCACAAACCGGGAATCCGGGTCATCCTCCGCATACATCAATTTATGCTTGTGGATAAAATACCCCTTTCCTGCTACCCAGCTGGTAAAGGTGGTATTATCCGGATACTCTGCGGATGGGAAGGTCTCAAACCTCTGGACAAAACAGAATCCGCTTTGCTCATCAACTAAACCGGCCCAGCCAGCATAGGTGTCCAAGCCAATTTTTCCCACAATGTTCATATAACGAATTTTCATAATCATCTTTTCATAATCAGGTTGCCAGTTAAAGCTCTGAGCCAAGCCGAACATCACCTTGTATTTTTCTGGCCAGATGCTTTGGGGATTGAGCGGAACAATAATATAGGCTTTATCATTATAAGTTTTGGGCGGGGGTCCAGAAAAATCAGTTTGAGTCACCTGCCAGATGCCCCAGTTGGTCTGGCGGTTTTTGGTAACATTCTTCATTGTCGCTTTAATGTAAAGCCGGCTGGAATTATCAAATAGAGTGAACTCCCGAATAAACTGCACCCCGGCATATCCGCCTTTATCTGAGCCCACCAGCCGAACCTTGACATATTTACCTTTCTTTTTCAAAATCTCTGCCCGATATGGTGCTCCCACCACCTCATCGCCTGGACCGGGCCATTGCCCGGGACCATCCCAGCCCTGAGGCGCAGGCCAGACCTTATCCCCGCCATAATTCTTCCAGTTCTCCAGGCAGTTATTTTCGCTCATTGGAAAGACTTTGCCTGCCAGCTTTTTGTTTACCCATAGGAAAGGATGACCAAGATATTTATATTGAATTACTCTTCCTCCAATTTCCGGAGCAAGGTAAACCTCGGTGGTGGAATTACTCATTTTCAGGCATTTCCAGCCCAGATATTTTACCTCCTCCACCTGGGCGGATTGTAAGGTTAAGCTGAACAGAAAAAACCCAATTCCCAAAGCCAATATCCCTTTCATTTTTCCCTCCTTGATTTTTATTGTTTTTATATCAAACTTTTTGGGAAAAGTTTAATCAAAAAGCCCTTTTTCTTCCAGTACCTGAAAAATTCTTTCTGCCATTAAATAATATCCCTGGGGCCGGAGATGCATATCCGGAAAGAAAAGCTGGCTGTGGAGTTTTTGGTTAAGGGTTCCTTTTTCATCATAAAGTAGATGAAGAAAATAAGAATAAAGGTCAATAAAGACCGCTTCGGTTTTCGCTCCCGCCTTTTTTAAAAGATGATTGGGAATTAAATAATTGGTTTCTTTGTCCCCCGGGTAATTTAAAAGCACTATCCTCACACCTTGCTGGCGAGAAAATTTGATTATCTCTAACAAATCTTCAAAAAACCTTTTTTCTATTCTTAGAATTTCTATTTTGGAGCTGGGCGCCTCTTTTCTTTCTTTATGAAGCAAAAGCTCTCCGCTGTCTCTTCTTTTGGTTACCATAAAACTGCGTTCTTTTTTAAAATAATGGAAATAAATTAGCCGAAAAAACTTATAAAGCTTAAAATGACCAGCCAGCTTTTCCCAAAAAGACTGCTCCTGCCCGGCAATGTTCCAGCCATTGTTTACTCCGACTAAAAGAAGAATTATCTCCGGATGATATTTTTCAATAATTTTGGGTAGAGCTTTTAAAATCTGGGTGGAATTCTGCCCCGGAGCCCCCAGATTAACTACCTGATATTTTTTCCCGGATCGATTTAAAATCTGTTCCAACTGAGAAGGATAAGCTTCTTCCTCATTAACAAAAACTCCATAAGTATGGGAATCTCCCAAACAAACAATTACCTTTGTTTGAGGATTGGTGGGTCTTGCCCGACCCCGGGCAAAGAGCCATCCTGCTAATTGAAATCCTGCTTCTATCAAAATAAGCAGACCTAAAAGGAAAAAGAAACTAAAAACCAAGGCTTTTGTTCGTGGTTTTATTCGCATTTTTCTGATTTTTTCTCATATTTTAAAACCAAATATTTATTTGACAACCAAAAAATCCTGTGCTTTATTTAGCTCCAAAAAAGTCAAATTCTTAAAAAGGAGGAAGTAAAATGGGAGAAGGGATACCAAAGGGAGGAAGTTTTGTAGTGGAAAAGGTTGGCTCCCGAAGGATTTTTACCCCGGAAGATTTCAATGAGGAACAAAGAGCTATGGCAGAGACTGCCCGGAAATTCTGCGAAAATGAAATGCTCCCGAAAAAAGAAGAGATTGACCACAAAAAAGAAGGGCTTTTGGTAGAGATTATGAAAAAAGCCGGCGAGGTCGGGCTTTTGATGGTGAGCATTCCGGAGCAATACGGCGGGCTGGGAATGGATAAAAAGACCTTTGTTTTAGTCAGCGAGAATTTAGCACCGGAGCCGAGCACTTTTGTTTCCATCGCGGCTCACACCTGCATTGGCACCCAGCCTTTGATTTATTTCGGCAATGAGGAGCAAAAACAGAAATATCTTCCCAAACTTGCCAGCGGAGAGATGATTGCCGCTTATGCTCTTACCGAGACCGGAGCAGGCTCGGATGCAATGGGGCTTCGCAGTAAAGCGGTTTTGAGTGAAGATGGAAAGTATTACATTTTGAATGGTTCCAAGCAGTTCATCACCAATGGCGGGATTGCGGACCTGTTCACGGTCTTTGCTCATATTGATGGAGACCGGAAAAAATCTGGAGCTTTTCTGGTGGAGCGGAGCTTTGAGGGATTTTCCAGTGGAGCGGAGGAAAAGAAAATGGGAATTAGAGGCTCTTCCACCACCTCTTTGACCTTTGAGGACTGCAAGGTGCCGGTGGAAAACCGACTGGGCGAAATAGGGGAAGGGGGAAGAGCAGCGTTTAGCGTATTAGATTTGGGAAGACTTCAGGTGGGCGGTGCCTGTGCCGGCGCAGCCAAGTGGATTTTAAAGCAGGCAATTCAGTATGGAAAAGACCGGATTCAGTTCAAGCGTCCGATTGTGGAATTTGGGATGGTCAAAAGGATGATTGCAGACTGTGCGGTTTTAATTTACAGTGCGGAGACCATGGCTTACCGGAGCGCAGACCTGATTGACCAGGCACTGGAATCCATCCCGGATGATGACCCAGAGGTGCGCAAAAAGCGGATTAAAGCGATTGGTAATTTTGCTCCGGAATGCTCTGTGGTCAAGGCGTTTGGAAGCGAATCTGCAGATAAGGTAGCAGATATGTGTGTGCAGATTTATGGTGGATATGGTTATACCGAGGAATATCCTGCGGAGAAAATCTATCGGGATTCCCGGATTAACCGGATTTTTGAGGGCACCAATGAAATTAATCGCCAGATTACTATCGGCTCCCTGCTCCGCTCCGCAATGAAGAATGAGATTCCGCTTCTGGACTTTGTCAAGCAGATTCAAAAGGAGCTGGAAAATGATAGCCTTCCCCAGCCAGAAGATGGTCCTTTAGGAAAATGCATTGCCCAGACCGAACTTGCCAAAAGAATGATGGTTTACTGCACCAACCTGGCATTTCAGAAGCTGGGAGACAAGCTCCAGCAGGAGCAGATTGCCCTGGAGATGCTGGCAGATATGGTAATTGATGTTTATTGTATGGATTCAGTCACTGCCCGGGCTCTTCAGCTTCTGGAAAAGCGGGGAGAAGAAGGGGCAAAACTCGGTCTGCTTTTAACTCAGATTGCCTGTTTTGAGGGGCATCTGCGGGTTTCGGACCTGGCGAGAAAATTAATTTTAAGCTTAAGCCCTGAAGAGGAGCTGGAAGTTCACCTGGATAATCTGAGAAAAATGGCAAAGCCCTTTTCCTTCAACCTGATTCAGGCAAAGAATCAATCCGCAGAAATCCTGATTGAGCAGGGAGAATATAAAATCTAAATTTTTCCTAAATTTTCCTGCGGGCAGAGGGAATTTTATCTCTCTGCCCGCTTTTTTTATTGATTTCCCAAAAGGAAAAATTAAAATTATAAAAATTGAAATCCTGAGCCGGGAGGTGGGAAGGGTGGAATTTTACCTGATGATGACCAAGCACTGTAATCTTTCCTGCCGGTATTGCTCAGGAGTAAATATTAAGTCCAGCAGGAACTCAGAAATTTCCAGGCCCGAGCTGGACCGCCAGCTGGATTATGTCTTTAAAGTTGCCGGCAAATATCCGAAAGACAAGCATTCTTTGATGTTTTATGGGGGAGAGCCCCTTTTAAATCTGGAAGGGATTGAAGAGGTAATTAAGAGAACCCAAAATACCAAGTTCAATTTCCAGTATCTGATTTACACCAATGGCACTTTACTGAACCGAGCCAGCGAGCTTTTGCTTGAGAATTTGAGTTATATCTTTGTCTCTATTGATGGCTTGGAAGAGGTGCACGATGCCCAGAGAGGAAAGGGGAGTTTTAGAAAAATTCTGAGCAATCTGGAAAATCTGAGTTCTGCTTTTGCAGGAGAAAAAATGGCAAGAATCACGGTCACCAATATTGTCCCGCTTTATGATTCGGTAATGAATCTACTGGATAAATTTGAGCATATCTATTGGAGTGTGGAGAATACCAGCGAGCTTTATCCAGATGAAGATGAATATCAGGCTCGCTACCTTGAGGACCAGAGCAGGCTGATAGAATTCTGGGTCAGGGAGCTGGAGAGGGGAAAGCTCTGGAACATTGTTCCATTTCAGGGAACTGCCTGGGCACTGCTCAGCGGAGAAAAAATAGAACAGCCCTGGTGCGGGTTTGGCTCGGTCAGTAATATTGTGGACCTGGACGGCACCGCTTATCTTTGCGATGAGCTGGTAGAAAATCCTGAGTTTGTCTGGACCAGTTCAAAATATATTGGCTGGAAGCCTCCATACCAGCATCCGGACTGTCAGCGCTGTCCGGTAAAATTTATCTGCGGAGGCAGATGTGGGGTGGCAATGCTCTTTCATCCTCCGGAGCGGAGAAAAAGAGATTGCCTGAAAGTTATAAAGATGATTCAGGAAATTGAAAGGAAACTTCCAAGAATAGAAGATGCCCTGAAAAAACACCAAATCCCATTAAATGCTCTTGCCAGTGAGGTGGTGCTAGACCACTGCGAGGTTATGCCCTAACCATTAACCTGCCAGGCGAGATTTTTCTTTTGGCTTCTTTTTCGGGGTGAGCCAGCGGGGAATCCGGAAAAATTTACTTTTTCCCACCAGCTTATCCGCTTTCACTATTTGATAGTTAGCCGGGTCAGATAAAAGCTGGCATAAAAGCTGATGATTAAGCTTGTGCCCGGCTTTATAGCCCCGATACTCGCCAATCAAATGCGTGCCCAAAATCATCAGGTCGCCCAGAGAGTCCAGAATCTTATGACGAACCGGCTCATCCGGAAAACGAAGTCCCTCTGGATTCAGAACCCCATCTTCACCAATTACCACCACATTCTCCAGAGAGCCTCCCTTTGCCAGACCCTGCTTTCTTAAATTTTCCACCTCGCTCAAAAACCCAAAAGTCCGGGCAGGGCTAATCTCCTTTTCAAAACAGCTTCCGGAAAAACAAAACTCTTTCTTTTGGTAGCGAAGTAGAGGATGGTTATAGGAAATAATGAACTCCAGTTGAAACTCCGGGCTCGGGTCCAGGGTCGCATACCTGTCTCCTTCTTCCACCCGAATCGGCTTTTTAACCAATAAAAAGTTTTTCGGAGCATCTAACTTTTCAATTCCTGCCTTTAAAATTTCTTCTACAAAAACCTTGGCACTTCCATCCAGAATCGGAATCTCAGGACCATCCACCTCAATTAGAAGATTATCAATCCCCAGTCCGTAAAGACTGGCAAGTAAATGCTCTACCGTGAGAATCTTATCGCCGTTTACTCCCAGAGCAGAATTATTCCTGGTGCTGACCACCCGCTCTGGACTTAAAGGAATCCGGTTGCGACCGTTTCCGTTTCGGTAAAAGATAATCCCGGTGTTTTCCTGGCTGGGAATCAAGCGAATCCGACAGAACTCTCCGCTGTGAAGCCCAATCCCTTCAATCACCAGCTCCTGCTTTATGGTCCTCTGCTTATGCATTCTGAAGAAAAGATACAATAATCGTGCCAGATTTCAAATTCAGAAGAGGTTTTACAGAAAAAATTTTTCTTTAAAATTCAATTACTTAGAAAATCAATTTCCGAATTAGATTTATCTGGAAAAGTTTTCAGGGTTTTTGTTGAAAATATGCAACATTTTCTCTTATAATTTGTTGTAAAAATGCAACAGTCTATGAGGTTTTTTTCTCCACTTCCTGTCTGAGCCAGTTAATCCAGTTATCAAATCCTTCTCCGCTTCTGGCGCTCAGGAGGAAGACCGGGAGCTGGGGGTGAATTTTCTGGATATTGGCAACAAATTTTTCCGGGTCCAGCTCCAGATGAGGGGCAAGGTCAATTTTATTTACCAGCCCGGCATCAGCCACCCGGAACATCAGGGGGTATTTCAGGGGTTTATCTTCTCCTTCTGGAAGGCTGAGCACCACCACCTTTTTATCCTCGCCGATTTCAAACTCTGCCGGGCAGACCAGATTGCCCACATTCTCCACAAACACCAAATCCAGTGCATCTAAATCCAGCTCACTGAGACCGCCCTGAACTACATTTGCGGCCAGATGGCAATCCCCTCCGAACGGCTCAGTATTGATTTGAACCACAGGCACCCCGGTTTCGCTTAATCTCTCAGAATCATAAGTGGTGCAGATGTCTCCTACCACCACCCCGATTCGGAAATTATCTTTGAGCTGACCGATGGTTTTTAAAAGGATGGTGGTTTTGCCTGAGCCGGGGGAACTCATCAGGTTGAGCATAAAAACCTTTTTTTCCTTAAGGGTTTTTCGGATTTCTTCTGCTATTGCCTCATTAACTCCTAAAACCTTTTTAACTACCTTGATCTCCATAGCTAATTCCCTCCTCGCTTTCTTCTACTTCTATGGATTCTATGTAAAGCTCTCTTCCAGAAAGGATTTTTAGCTTGGGGCTCTGGCAGTTGGGACAGATGAAAAAAGGCTCTTCCAGCTCGCTCACCTCTCCGCAGTTTTCACATTCCACCTGAAGCGGAACCTCATTGATGACAATTTCTGCTCCCTGAGCCGGGGTATCCTGGGTAATTGCTTCCATACAGAATTTAAAGGTTTCAGGAATAACCGCAGTGAGCTTTCCAATTTTCAGGGTGATTTTCACCACCCGAACCGCTCTATCTTGAGGAAGATGCTCCTGAATAATCCGAAGCACCTCCATTGCTATTCCCATTTCATGCATCCTGTTTAAATTAGCCCTGAATTATCTCTCTGTCAATCTTTGCCGGGATTCACTTCTGGAGGAAGAAGGTGTGCAGAAATTTCCGGTTCAGAAAGACGCCCAAGAACCTGATATGCCCGAATCTCCTGCTCCTTGCCCCGAAGCCGAATCAGACCTATTTCTTTAATTTTAAAAAGCCCCTTTACCTTCTGAGAGGTGCTTTCTCCAATGAGAATACTATTGGGCAGAGCCAGTTCCTGAAGTCTGCTTGCGGTATTGACCACATCTCCGAGCACGGTATATTCCAGACGCTGGCTGGAGCCAATATATCCAGCGACCACCTTGCCAGTGTTAATCCCGATTCTGATTCTGAATCTTTTTTCTTCGCCCAGCTCTGCTCTTATCTGATTGGTTTTTTCTACCATTTCCAGACCTGCTTTTACTGCCAGCAGAGAATGCTCTTTGGAGGGCAGGGGTGCGCCAAAAACTGCCATAATGGCATCTCCAATGAATTTATCAATGGTTCCGTGGTATTTAAAGATGATTTCACTCATCTGGTCAAAATATTTATTAAGCAGTTCTGCCAGTTCCTTTGCCGGGATTTGCTCGCAGAGTCGGGTAAATCCGCAGATGTCCGCAAAAAGCACGCTTACCTCCTGCTCCGCAACCTGGTGGGAAAGCTTTTCTCCTCGTTGAAGCTGGTCAAAGATGTAATTGATTACTTCTGGCGAGTGGAAGCGGGCAAGATGCGCCCGAAACACTGCCTCCTCTTTCATTTTTGCTCTCAGTTCTTCTGCCCGAAGAGCCAGTGCCAGATGATTGGCAATCGCAGTAAGAAGCCGAAGGTCCTCCTCGCCAAAGGCATAGCTCTGAAGCAGATTGTCCAGATAAATCACTCCCCGAATTTCCCTCCCATCCCAGATGGGCACGCAAAGGGCACTGCGGATGTTGTAAGCGACAATGCTCTCTCCACTTTTGAACCTGGGGTCGTATTTGGCTTCATTGGTAATAATCCCGGCTTTTTCCTCCAGCACCCTGCGGGCTATGGTCTGGCTGACCGGGATTTCCAGCTCCTGAACCTTTCCCTGCGCCCGGACCCGGGCAGAACAAAGCTCAAGCTCCCCCTGAGAATTGATAAGCATAATTACTCCCCGGTCCGCGTTGATCACCTGAAAAACCAGCTCCAGACTCAAATCCAATAGCTCCTCTAAACTGTTCGCTGAATTGAAGGCACGAGAAATCTGATAAAGAATATAAAAAAACCGGCTCTCAAGGTCCAGAACTCCCAGCTTCTGGGCATCTATCTGCTCCTGACCGAGGGCAAGCTCGTTTTCCAGCTCCGCCACCGGACGAATTACCTCCCGTCCTAAAACCCCCTCTGTGCTCCTCAGACCCTCCAGGTCCTCAAAAACCAGCTGGACATTCCCCACCACAATTACATCACCGCTGGAGAGAAATTCCTCTTTTACCCGAAGATTGTTAACATAGCTGCCGTTAAGGCTATCCAGGTCAAAGATTTTCCATCTGCCCTGAACCTTACGAATCTCGCAGTGCCTTCTGGAGACGAGAATATCATTGATCACGATGTCGTTTTCTGGTAGCCGACCGATGCGAATTACCTCCTGGTCAAAATTTCGGTCAATTTTTTCTGGAGAGTTTAATGAATAAATTCGGGGCATTATTTTTTCAGTAGTTCCTCTATCATTTGATATGCCTGATTCAATGCCTGCTGGAGATTTTCTGGCTGGGTGCCCCCGCCCTGAGCTAAATCTGCTCTTCCACCGCCTTTACCTCCAACTATCCGGGCTAAAGTAGAAACCAGCTTGCTGGCATTGAGCTTTTTGCTTAAATCCTTGCTTACCCGCACCAGGAGATAAACCTTGCCTCCATCTTTGCTTCCCAGAACCAGCACCCCCTTTCCCAGTCGGGGAAGGAGCTGGTCAGAAAAATCCAGCATTGCCTTGGGATTGGCGAATTCTACCTCGGTGCTCAAAACCTTGATGCCATCAAATTCCTTTGCCTGAGCGAGCAGTTGCTCCGGCTTGGGACCGGCTCCAAAAAGTTCTACCTGACGAAGCTTTTGCCGGAGCTGTTTGTTTTCTGAAATCAGTTTTTCCAGTCTTTGCTCAAACTCTTCCGGGCTGGTTTTTAAAAGCTGTGCAGATTTCATAAGAATTCGCTCCCGGCTCTGGACATATTCCACTGCCCCTCTGCCGGTTAAAGCCTCAATTCTCCTGACCCCGGCAGAAACACTTCCCTCAGAAATAATCTTGAAAAAACCAATATCTCCAGTGCGCCAGCAGTGAGTTCCTCCGCACAGCTCCCGGCTCACCTCTCCCATCTCCACCAGGCGAACCACTTCCCCATATTTTTCCCCGAACAGAGCAATAGCTCCCCGCTTGAGCGCCTCCTGATAAGGCAAGTATTCAATCCGGATTTCCAGATTTGCCCGAATTAACTGGTTAACCTTTTGCTCCACCTCTTCCAGTTCTTCCCGGCTAAGGGGAGAAAAATGGGTAAAGTCAAACCGGAGCCGGTCAGGAGCTACCAGTGAGCCTTTCTGCTGAATATGTTCTCCTAAAACTGCCCGAAGCGATGCCTGAAGCAGATGGGTGGCACTGTGATTCCGAGCCAGGTCCCATCTCCGCTCCTGGTCCACCTCCAGCTCCACCTCATCCCCAATCTGAACCGCTCCCTGCTCCAGCTGGCAGTGATGGACAATTAAATCTTCCAGGGGCTTTTGAGTATCCAGCACCTTTGCCTGAAAGTCCTCGCCTTTAATCCAGCCCTGGTCGCCCACCTGTCCACCGGATTCTCCATAAAAAGGTGTGCGCTTTGCAATCAGCTGGAATTTTTTTCCTTTTCCCTCCACCCGCTTAACCGCTTTGCCCTGCTCAACCAGAGCAAGCACCTGAGAGCGGTCTTTGAGTTTTTCATAACCGCTAAATTCGCTTTTAATTCCTTCTGCCCGGAGCTGTTTATAAATTGCCTCTATCTCCTGGTCGCCCGAGCCTTTCCAGTGAGCCCGGGCTCGCTCCCTCTGCTTTTCCATTTCCCGCTCAAATCCTTCCAAATCCACCACAAATCCTTCATCCCTACCAATAGCCTGGGTGAGGTCTAAGGGGAAACCATAGGTATCATAAAGCCGGAAGGCGACCTCGCCGGGCAGGGTCCAGAGAGTTTTTTCCCCATTTTTATAATAATCCCGTTTTTCTAGATGCCGAATAGATTTTTTTAATTTATGCTTTTCAATTTCCTGCTGAATTAGCTTTAGTCCGCTTTCCAGGGTCTGGAGAAACCGCTCTTCTTCATTGCGGATGACTTCTAAAATATAAGCTCTGCGCTCTTCCAGCTCCGGATAAGCCTCTGCCATCAGGTCAATTACCCGCTCTGCCACCAGATAAAGGATTGGCTCTTCTTTGCCTAAAAGCCGGGCGTGGCGGGATGCTCTTCTCATCACCCTTCTGAGCACATATCCTCTTCCCTCATTACCGGGAAGTATTCCGTCAGAGATTAAAAAACTCACTGCCCGGGCGTGGTCTGCAATTACTCGCATTGAGATGTCTTTTTGCTCCTCCTGATGATATTGATACCCGGTCAGCTCTTCTATTTTGGAGATAATTGCCCGGAAATGGTCTATCTCATAATTGGAATGAACTCCCTGCATTACCGCGGTAATTCTTTCCAATCCCATCCCGGTATCAATGCTGGGCTTGGGCAGGGGGGTGAGGTTTCCCTGCTCATCCCGGTTATACTGCATAAAGACCAGATTCCATAACTCCAGATACCGGTCGCAATCACAACCGGGCTGACAGGTGGGCTTTTTACAGCCTACCTCCTCGCCCTGGTCATAGATAATCTCCGAGCAGGGACCACAGGGACCCACCTCGCCCATACTCCAGAAATTATCCTTTTCTCCCAGCCGATAAATTCGCTCTGGAGCAACTCCGGCAACTTCCTGCCAGAGCTGGAAGGCTTCTTCATCATCTTTATATATGGTGATGTAAAGCCGGGATTTGTCCAAGCCCAGCTCTTTGGTCAGGAATTCCCAGGCATAAAAAATCGCTTCTTTTTTAAAATAATCTCCAAAGCTGAAATTCCCCAGCATTTCAAAAAAGGTATGATGACGGGCGGTGTAGCCGACATTTTCCAGGTCATTATGCTTTCCACTTGCCCGAAAACATTTCTGGCTGGAGCAGGCACGGGTATAGGGTCGCTTTTCCAGTCCAAGAAAAACATCTTTAAACTGATTCATCCCTGCATTGGTAAAAAGCAGGGTAGGGTCGTTTTGGGGGATTAAGCTGGAGCTGGGAACAATGGTATGCCCATTTTTTTCAAAATATTTTAAGAATCTGGTTCTGATTTCTTCCAGTTTCATTTTTAGTTTCAGGCATCCGGATGTTAGAATCGCTCAATTTCAAAATCATCGCCACCTGAGGAGCCGGTTGGTTTTTTTTCAGATTCTTCTTCGCTTTTATCAAAGTAGTCCCATTTTTCCGCATCAGTGGTTGAGGTAATTCCTGAGACCTTGAGCTTGAAGTCATCCGGATTGGAGCACTGGCGAAGCGCCTCTTCCAGAGTAATAAGCTTCTTCCGGTATAACTGCATCAGGGACTGGTCAAAGGTCTGCATACCATAGGCAACATATCCAGCTGCGATGGCGTCCCGGATTTCTTTGGTGCGGTCTTTATCTTCAATACATTCCCGAATTCGGGCGGTATTTACCAGAACCTCCACTGCCGGAACTCTTCCTTTGCCATCTGCTCTGGGAACCAGTCTCTGACTGATTACCCCTTTAAGCACGCTGGCTAATTGAAGCCGAACCTGCTTCTGCTGATAAGGAGGAAAAACCGCAACGATCCGGTTGATGGTCTCAGTGGCATCCAGGGTATGAAGGGTGGAAAGAACCAGATGCCCGGTTTCTGCGGCAAGGAGCGCGGTTTCTATGGTTTCAAAGTCCCGCATCTCTCCCACCAGAACCACATCCGGGTCCTGCCGGAGCGCGGCTCGGAGGGCAATGGCAAAGCTTTTGGTATCAAAGCCCACCTCTCTCTGGTTGATGATGCTTCTTTTGTCCCGGTGGAGGAACTCAATCGGGTCTTCAATGGTTACGATATGGCAGGTTCGGGTGGAGTTAATCAGGTCAATCATCGCGGCTAAGGTGGTGCTTTTTCCGCTTCCGGTGGTTCCGGTGACCAGAATCAATCCTCTTGGTTCCATTGCCAGCTTGCCAATGATTGGAGGAAGATTCAGCTCCTCAATGGTTTTAACTCCAAAGGGAATTACCCGAAGGACAATTCCGATGGTGCCTCTTTGCTGGAAGATGTTTACCCTGAACCTTCCCAGCCCGGGCACACCATAAGCCAGGTCTATTTCTCCAGCATCTTTGAATTTTTCCTGCTGGGCTTTGGTCATAATTCCGAACGCCATTTTATTGACGATATCCGGGCTGAGCCGGGGAGCATCTTTGTAAGGGTAGAGCTGACCATCAATTCGGAAAATCGGGGGAAGACCCGCTTTAATGTGAATATCACTGGCACCGGCTTTCATTGCCACCTGGAGAATATTATTCAGCTCCGGGGTTTTTTTGGCTCCCGGAGGAGGTGGAGCTTGAGGGCTGGTGCCCTGAGGACGGGTGGGTCTGCCAGAACCAGGAATTTGATTAGCCATTATTTTTTTCCTCCTTTTATTCTATTGACTCTTCTTCCTCAGCACTGATTCCTAAAATTTCCTCCCAATAAAGCTGGCGAATTTTCTCCTCTATTTCCTGAGCAATTTCTGGATGCCCCTTTAAAAACGCCTTGGAATTTTCTCTTCCCTGACCGAGCCGTTCATCCTGATAGGAATACCAGGCTCCGATTTTTTCCACCACTCCCAGTTTCAAGCCCAGATCAAGCAGTTCTCCTTCCCGGCTGATTCCTTCTCCATACATTATGTCAAACTCTGCTTGACGGAAGGGAGGGGCAAGTTTATTTTTTACTACCTTGACCCGCACCCGGGAGCCAATGATATTAGCTCCCTGCTTGAGCTGACCGATTCGTCTAATATCCAATCGGACACTGGAATAAAACTTTAAGGCGGTTCCGCCGGTGGTGGTCTCTGGATTGCCATAAGCAATGCCGATTCTCTGGCGAATCTGATTGATAAAAACCACAATTGCCCTGGAGCGGGAAATGGAGCCGGAAAGTTTGCGCAGAGCCTGGCTCATCAGCCGAGCCTGAAGCGCCATATGAGCATCTCCCATCTCTCCCTCCAGCTCTGCCTTGGGAGTAAGTGCCGCAACTGAGTCAATCACCACCACATCCACTGCTCCGCTTTTTACCAGATAGTCCGCAATTTCCAGTGCCTGCTCGCCGTAATCTGGCTGATTTAATAAAAGCTCGGCGGTGTTAACTCCCAGCTTTTTGGCATAGTTCACATCCAGGGCGTGTTCCGCATCAATGAAGGCGCAAATTCCGCCTTTTTTCTGAGCCTCAGCAATTAAGTGAAGAGCAAGGGTGGTTTTCCCGCTGGATTCCGGACCATAGATTTCCACCACTCTTCCCCGGGGCATACCACTCACTCCCAGCGCCAGGTCCAGACCGAGTGAGCCAGTGGGAATTACCTCTACCTCCGGGATTTTTACCTCAGCATCCAGCCTCATAATGGAGCCTTTTCCGAAATGTTTTTCAATCAGCCCAATTGCCTGTTCCAGAGCTTTTTCCTTTTGTTTTTTAGGCTCCGGTTCTTGGGAGCTGGATTTTTTTCCTTTTGCCATTCTTTTTATCCCTCCGTTAAGTTTCCCAGCCCGACCTGTTTAATTACTGAATATCTTGCTCCTTCGGGTCTGAGCTCACTTTTAAATAAAATAATGGATTTTGCCAGAAATTTCCCGTAAATTTTGTTTCCTTCTTTATTTAAGTATTCTATCAGGTTATTCAGGTTTTTGCCAGTTTTAATTCTTCCCAGGGTGAGATGAGGAGAAAAGGGCTTATCTGCCGGAGGAAAGCCGAAATCATCCAGGCATTTTTCTAATTGCTGGCTGATTTGAGCGAGCTGGTCTTTTCCCAGACTGATTCCTGTCCAGATAACCCGGGGTCTTCCCCGCTCAGGAAAGGTGCCGTAGCCTTCCAGTTGAATGGTAAAGGGAGAGAATTTTTGGGCAACTTTTTCCAGGGCTTTTCCGGCTTTTTCCACTTCTTCTGGAGTTAAATATCCGAGAAAGCGGAGGGTGATATGAAGGGAGGCAGGACGAACCCATTTTACATCTGCCTGAGCTTTTTTCAGCCGAGCCTGAAATTCTCCCAGAGATTCTTTCAACTCCTCAGGAAGGCTGATAGCAATAAAACTACGGATTTTGGGCGAGCTATTTTTCTTTTTCCGGCTCATTTTTTTCTCCGGGCATTCGCAGTCCTAAAATTCTTCTCCGGATAATTTCTAAAGCGGTTTCGCTGGCTAAAATCCTTACTGTTTCCCGGCTTAAAGGCAAAAATTGAAATCTCCGCTCCCAGATTCCCTGCTCATCTGCCAGGGCAATGTGAACTGTGCCAACCGGTTTTTCCCCACTTTCTCCACCGGGACCAGCAATCCCGGTAATGCCTACCGCCAGGTCCGCTCCGGTTTTTTCCCGAGCTCCTTTTGCCATCATTGTTGCCACCTCTGAACTTACCGCTCCTTTTTCCTTTAAAACCTGTTCGCTCACTCCAAGCTGGCTGATTTTTAACTGATTGGAATAGGTGATGAACCCGCCGAGAAAATAATCCGAGCTTCCCGGAATATCTGTGATTCTTTTGGCTAAAAGTCCCCCGGTGCAGGATTCTGCCACTGCCAGGGTTTTCCCCTTCTGTCGGAGCAGGTCTCCCACCACTTTTTCCAGGGGCTGGTCATCATCAGAAAAGAGATATTCTTTAAGTGCAGATTTGATTTTTTCACTTGCTTGATTAAGTAGCTCTTTTGCCAGCTCGGGGCTATCCGCTTGAACCGAAAGCCGGAGGTGAATTTCCGGAAAATCCGGTAGATAGGCAAGATATATTTCCGGAGGAAAAGAGATTTTTGCCAGAATATCTGCAATCTGGCTTTCCGCCAGACCATAAACTCTGAGGGTTTTGCCTGCCAGGGCTTTGGTGATTCCTGCCAGTGCTTTAAGCCGGGGAATCAGGTATTGCCGGGTCATCGCCTGGAATTCTCTGGGCACTCCGGGAAAAAAACACCAGATTTTTTGATTGTGCTCCAGCTCAAAGCCGGGTGCGGTTCCCTGGTAATTGGGGATGATTTTTGCTCCCCGGGGAATCATCGCCTGCTTCTGGTTGGTGAGGGGCATTTTTATTCCCCGGAGCTGGAAGCGCTTTTTAATATCTTCCAGGATTTCTGGGTGAAGTTCCAGAGGTTTTTGGGTGAATTTAGAAAATACCTGGGCGGTGAGGTCATCCGGGGTGGGACCAAGTCCGCCCGAGCAGATAATCACATCTGAGCTCTCTTGAAGAAACTGAAAGGCATCGGTGAGGTCATCTTCCCGGTCGCCCGCGACCAGGAGATATTTAAGCCCAAGTCCAATTTCTTCCAGTTTTTGAGCGAGGAATCGGGCATTTTGCTCTGAAATTTTTCCCTGAATCAGCTCATTGCCGATGGCAAGAAAAGAGATATTCATTTTTTGCTCCTAGAAAATCAGGCGGATGATTTGCAGGCAAAGGTTGGCATAAACTCCAGCCACTACATCATCCATCACCACTCCCAGCCCCCTTTTTTGAGAGCGGTCAAAATAGCTGGCAGGAAAGGGCTTAACAATGTCAAAAAAGCGAAAAAGCAAAAAGCCGGCTAAAAGCCATTTTCCCTGATTGGGAAAGCTGAGCATTGTAATTAAATACCCCACCACTTCATCAATGGTCACGATTTGCGGGTCCCGGGTTAGAAGGATTTTTTCTGCCTGGTCTGAAAGCCAGATGGCAATCAGGAAGATGCCGGCAAGGATGAGCAGATAAATCCAGAGTTTAACTCCTCCAATTAAATAATAAATACCCACTCCAAGCAGGGTTCCAAAGGTGCCGGGGACTATAGGAGCAAAGCCCAGTCCAAGACCACTTGCCAGCCATAGGATTATCCGCTTTTGCATTGCTCGGATAACTTTATCATTCCTGAAGAGCCTGTCAAGGAAGAGGTTTTTAAGAGGATTTAAAGGAATTGATTTTAATCCAGAAGCCTTTTTTCTCCTTCAATCTTTTTGATTTCCGTAATATCCTGGGTGACCTCCAGACAGCCGAGATAATTCCCTTCTTTATCCCGAACCGCAAAATATCGGATGTAAATCTGCCTCTCTTTTAGATTTATCCAGAACTCTGCCACATCTCTTTTTCCGGCTTTAAAATCCTCCAGAATCTGGTTGACTTTATCAATGCTTTTATGGGGATGGCAGTTTTGCACCTTTTTTCCAATTACCGCTTTTGCCCGGGGAAAGATTCGCTTGGGGCTCTGGCTGAAAAATTTCACCGTGTCCTCTTTGTCCACAAAGGTGAGGTCCACTGGCAGGGTGTTAAAAATGGCTTCAATTTCTTTTTCCGTGAGAGTGCCGGTTTCAAGCTCTACCATTTTTTTGCCTCCAGAGATTTTTTTCTTATTTTACTGATTTTTCGGGTGCGGGTAAATTGTTTTAAGCCAGCTGATTGGGTAAAATTCCTTTTCAGATGAAGGTATTGGAATACTGCCAGCCCCGGGGAGTAAAATCTGCTTCCTGTTCTGCCTGCTGTGGGCTTTATAACTGGGTGGGATATAATCGGGAGCTGGTTCGTGAAGTTTTAGAGCTCCAGAGCGAGCTTTATTTTAAATCTGAACCGAGCCTGGCAGATTTGAAGAGAATTCAGAAGGAGCTGGCAAGCAGGCGTCCCCTTCCGCTCTATCCGAGAATTTATAACTGCGAGTTCATCGGTTTTATTGACCGGGAGAAAAACCGGGTGGGGTGCCTGGCTCATCCATTGGTTAATCAGGGAAGGAATTTGCGAGAAGCCTCCGGGCACGGCAGAGAGACCTGCGATGAGATGATTTGCACTGCCGGGATTTATTTAAAGCCAGAGGAAGCCCGGCTGGTGGCAGAGGCAGTGGATGACTGGTATTTATACGGACTTTGCCTGACCGACCTGGATTTAATTCGGGAGTTTTTCCAGCTCGCCAGCCAGCTGGTTGGAGAAGAGGTAAGACCGGAGCATATTCGTGCCCATTTTTCTTTATTGGAGATTTTTTCCCGGTATCTGGGTTTAAAGGAGCGCTGGGAGAGCAAAAAAAATCCTTATCGGTTTGGCAAGTATTATTTTTCTGGAAAGGATTATCTGGTTTATAAACCGGATTATTTTGCTCTGGGCTTGGCTCCGGGTAAGTATGATAAAATTCTGCTCTCGCTCGGGCTGGATTTTGAAAATAAAACTCTGGTGCTTTCTGCCCGAGAGGAGCTGGAGCAAATTTTTAAGGCATTTGCGGAGAATTGGTGAGGAAAGAACATTTTTGCTGGCTGATTTTTTTGCTCGGGTTTATTGCCTGCTACTGGCGGGTGTTTCCGGGAGATTTTCATTATGATGATTATCATTCTATTCGCTGGAATACCTGGCTGGTGAGCCTCGGTAATACCGGGAGATTTTTTCTTGACCCGAGCTGTTTTTCCGCTGACCCTCAGGCAAGAATGTATCGCCCGATTTTGCTCTTGAGTTATGCTCTGGACTATCAGGTTTATGGATGGCGGAGCTGGGGCTGGCATCTTTCTAATCTTTTGCTTCATTTTTTTAACTGTCTGCTTTTTTTCCAGATTTTGCTTCGGATTTTTCAGAATAGAACCGCAAGCTGGCTGGGGATGTTGCTTTTCGCCTTTCACCCGGTTTCCGGAGAAAATATCAATTATCTTAACTGTCGCTCTTCGCTTCTTTTAGTCTTTTTGGTTTTTGCCGGGCTAATTTGTTTCTTAAGCTGGCTGGAGAACAATAAGAAAAGTCCTTTTTGGTTTTTGCTCTTCAATATATTTTTTATTCTTGCGTTGCTTACCAAATCCGCTGGAGTGGTTTTTCCTGGCATCTGTTTGCTGGGATTTTTCCTGCTGGATTTTCCCGGAGAAAACAGAGGAAAAAAATTTTTAATGTTTTTCCTTCCCCAGATTTTTCTGATTCTTGGCTATCTGGCGGTTCGGAAAATGCTTTTCGGCGGAATCCTCTATGCTTATCATTTGCCTCGCCCGGTCTGGGTGAATTTTATCACTGAGCTGAAGGCATATTTCTGGTATCTGGGGCTGGTTTTATTCCCACATCAGGTAAGCATTGAGCACAGCTTGAAAGAGTCAAAGAGCCTTTTTGAACCCGGCTCTCTGCTAAGTTTTATTGGACTGATTATGCTTTTTGCTTTCCTGCTCCGGGCTTTTTTGAGAAAAGAAAAAAGCCTTCGGATTCTGGCATTTTTTCTCGGAGGCTATCTGGTGTGCCTGGCTCCTACCTCCAGTATTATTCCTTTAAATGTTCTGGTGAGCGAGCGGGCTTTATATCCAGCTCTCTGGGGAATATGCGGAATTTTTACCTCTGGGTTTTTCTGGCTCTGGGAAAGAAAGAAAATCCCCACCGCCATTTGTCTGGGGCTGATTCTTGTCAGTTATTTTTCTCTTAACTGGAAGCGGGCTTATATCTGGCAGAAGGAGGAGCTGGTATTTAAGGAGGCGATGAGGTGGGCGCCGGATAATCCCCGGGTGCTGGCAGAATGGGGAAGAATTCTGGCAGAGAGTGGAGAGAAAAGAAAAGCCATCAAATACCTCACCCGGGCATACCAGCTTCTTCCTGATAGTGGTTCCAGCGTGTTTAATCTGGGAAATGTTTATTTTGACCTTGGAGAGCTGGGACTGGCAAAAAAATATTTTAAAAAAGCAATTGAGCTTAATCCCAGAGATGCCCAGGCACGGGTTAATCTGGCTTTAATTTATCAGCTGGAGGGAAAGCTGGAGCTGGCTAGGTGGGAGCTGGAGCAGGCAATAAAAGTTTCTCCCGGGCTGGCTCTGGCACATAATAATCTGGGAGACCTGTTCCGGAAGATGGGAAGAGATGACCTTGCGGAGCAGGAATTTCAAAGGGCGCTGGAACTGGAGCCGGGGCTGGGAATTGCTCATTATAATCTGGGCTTGCTTTATAAAGAGCGGGGAGATTATGAAAAGGCTCTGGCTCATTTTAAAAAAGCCTATGAGTTTGCTCCGGCAAATCCTGACATCTCCTTACAACTGGCAGTGGTATATTTAAAAATTGCTCAGCCGGGTGAAGCAGAAAAATGGGCGAGAAAAGCTCTGGCTATTGATTCTAAGCTGGCAAGAGCCTGGTATTATCTGGCTCTTGCCCAGAAGGAGCAGGGAAAGAGAGAAAAGGCAATTGAGTCTCTGGAAAATGCCCGGGCTTATCTTTCCCTTTCTGACCGGGAGTTAAAAGCTGAGCTGGATGAACTGGAAAAAGAATTAAATCCTCCCTGATTTGCACTCGCTTGGCTTTATGTTAGGCTTTTGAAGATGAAATATGGGTTGATTTATAGCCACGAGTTCAGTAAGTATGATTATGGTGCCGGGCATCCTTTTAAGCTGGAACGAGGGGAGCGATTTTATCAACTTCTGGAGCGCTATCAATTACTTTCTGACCCGGATCTAGAGCTGATTCGTCCCCAGCCGATTTCCGAGCCCCTGTTTCTCATTGCTCATAGTCCGGATTATTTAAAGGCTTTAAAAGAAGCGGATGCCGGGAGCTTCAAACCTTATATGCTCCAGTATGGCTTGGGCGGAGAAGACTGCCCGGTATTTTCCGGGGTGTATCAATTTTCTCGGCTGAGTGCTGGAGCGACTCTGGAAGCAATGCTCTGGGTGCTGGAAAAAAGGGCGAACTTTGTTTTTAATCCGGTTGGAGGATTTCATCACGCTCGTCGGGCTTATGCGGAGGGATTTTGTTATCTAAATGACATTAATATCATTGGTCGCCTGCTTTTGCTTCAGGGGTATAAGGTTGCCTATCTGGATTTTGATGCCCATCACGGCAACGGGGTTCAGGAGGAGTTTTATTCCGAGCCAAATTTTTTGTTCATTTCTTTTCATGAGAATGGCAAGTTCCTTTATCCGGGAAGCGGGTTTGAAAATGAAATCGGTGCTGGAGCTGGAGAGGGATTTACAGTAAATGTTCCGCTGGAGCCGAACTGTGATGATGAGATTTTTCTGGAGCTTTATTATGAGCTGGTTCCTCCTTTGCTGGAGGCGTTCTCGGCGGATTTTGCCCTGGTGCTTTTTGGAGCAGATGCCAATATCTCAGACCCGCTTACTCATCTTCGCTTGACCAATAATTCCCTGGCTGAGGTGGCAGAGGATTTAAAAAAGAGGTTTCCACGCTGGCTGGGATTAGGTGCTGGAGGATATAATCTGGAAGAAACCAGCAGGAGCTGGGCACTGGTCTGGGCAGTGATTACCGGGCAGGAGCAGGAATCGGATTTAAGTATGGTGGGAGGGACCTTTCTCGGCGGAGGAGAGGTGGGGGTGAGCAGTTTTCGTGACCCCCGGGCTTATTCCAGCGGACCGGAAAAAGAAAAAGCATACGCAGAAGCAAAAAGAGTGCTAAAATATTTAAAAAGAGAGGTTTTTCCCCGGGTGGGAGCTAAATAATGAGCTGGGAGAAGGAATATCACTCCAGGCTGGCTTCAGTGGAAGAAGCGATTTCCCGGATCAAGCCCGGCTCTCATATTTTTATCAGCACCGCTTGTGGAGAGCCTCAGGCACTGACAAAAGCTTTGGTGGAAAAAGGCGAGAGCCTGGAAGACCTGGAGCTGTTCCATCTTTTAACTCTGAGCCAGGCGCCTTATGTTCAGGAAAAATTTTCTTACCAGTTTCGTCCCAATACCTTTTTTATTGGTCCCGGCACCAGGGAAGCGGTGGCAGAGGGAAGGGCAGATTATATCCCGGTGATGCTCAGCGAGATTCCCAAGCTGATTCGCTCGGGAAGGATAGATATAGATGTGGCATTGGTTCAGGTCTCTCCTCCGGACCAGCACGGATACTGCTCGCTGGGGGTAAGCGTGGACATTACCAAACCTGCGATAGAAACCGCACAGCTGGTTATTGCTCAGGTCAATTCCCGGATGCCCAGAACTCTGGGAGATAGCTTTGTTCATATAAGCGAGCTTGACCTGATTGTGGAATATGATGAGCCGATTCTTGAATACAGCTATCCGGAGCCGAACGAGGTTCAGCTTAAAGTAGCAGAGAATGTGGCAAAGCTGGTGGAAAATGAGTCCACTCTGGAGATGGGCATCGGGGTAATTCCCAATGCGGTGCTTAAATTTCTTTCTGACCGAAAAGACCTGGGAATTCATACCGAGGTTTTTTCTGATGGGCTTATTGAGCTGGTGGAAAAAGGAGTAATTACCGGCAAAAAGAAGACGATGCATCAGGGGAAAATCATTGCCAGCTTTGCTATGGGCTCACGCCGGCTCTACGATTTAATTGACAATAACCCGATGTTTGAATTCCGTCCGGCAGATTATGTAAATAATCCTTTTATTATTGCCCAGAACCATAAGATGGTGGCGATAAATGTAGCTCTGGAAGTTGACCTTACCGGTCAGGTAAATGCGGACAGCATTGGAGCCAGGTTTTACAGCGGAATCGGGGGGCAGGCGGATTTTATCCGGGGAGCTTCTCTTTCTCCTTATGGCAAGCCGATTATCGCTCTTCCCAGCACTGCTCGGGGAGGGACGGTATCAAGGATTGTTCCCCGCTTAACCGAAGGCTCAGGAGTGGTTACCACCCGGGGCGATGTTCATTATGTGGTGACCGAATACGGAATTGCCTATTTGCACGGGAAAAATATCCGGGAGCGGGCAATGGCGTTAATCAGCATTGCTCATCCGAAATTTCGTCCCTGGCTCCTGGAGTGTGCCAAGGAGATGAAATATGTTTATCAGGACCAGGAGCTTCCTCCACCAGGAGCAATCTATCCGGAAGAATATGAGACCTTTTTTACCACCAAAAGTGGGGTGAAGCTTTTTATCCGACCGCTCAAAGTAGATGATGAGGAAAAGCTCCGGGATATGTTTTATGAGCTTTCTGATGAGTCTCGTTATCTTCGGTTTTTCACCCCGCTTCGCACCCTGCCTCATCCTAAAGCTCAGCCTCAGGTGCTTCTGGATTATCAGGAGCGGATGGCAATTGGAGCTTTTTTCGGCGACCCGCCTGGAGAAAAACTGGTTGGAGTTGCCCGGTATATTCTTGACCGAAGGACAAATTTTGCTGAAGTGGCAGTAGAAGTAGCAGACCCCTGGCAGAACCAGGGGATAGGCACTTTTCTGCTTAATTATCTGATTCGGATTGCCCGTCGCCAGGGGATTGTGGGCTTTACCGCCTCGGTTCTGGCAGATAATCGGAAAATGCTCAAGATTCTGGAGAATAGTGGATATCAGCTCAAAACTAAATTTCAGGAAGGAGCTTATGAGATAGAATTTCGCTTTGATGAAGTCAGCAATATCAGGAGGGGAGAGAAATGAGCCTGAAAGTAAGAAGAGTGGAGAGCAAGTCAGATTTAAAAAATTTCATCTACTTTCCCTGGAAGATATATCAGGGGGATAAAAACTGGGTGCCACCCCTGATTTTTGATATGAAACGAAAGCTGGACCCTAAAGAAAATCCCTATTTTGAGCATGCCCGTGCCCAGTATTTCCTGGCAGAGCGGAACGGAGAGATTGTTGGAAGAATTACCGCCCAGGTGGATGACCATTATTACCAGCACTGGGGAGAGAAGGTAGGGCAGTGGGGGTTTTTTGAATCTATTGATGACCAGGAGGTTGCCAGTGCTCTGTTTGATTCTGCCCGGAGCTGGCTCAAGGAACAGGGGCAGGTAAAGATGCAGGGTCCATTTAACTTTACCATCAATGATGAGTGCGGGCTGTTAATTGATGGTTTTGATTCTCCGCCGATGATGTTAATGACCTACAACCCGGCTTATTATCAAAGGCTCTGTGAAGGCTATGGAATGAGAAAAGCAATCGACCTTTTAGCTTATAAGACAACCGCGGATACTGAGCCGGACCCGGCAATTGTCAACTTTGCCAACCTTTTAAAGCAAAAGCACGAGATAAAAATTCAAAATATGAACTGGAAGAATTTTGACCAGCAGATGGACTGGTTTGTGGAGATTTATAATTCTGCCTGGGAGAAGAACTGGGGAATGGTTCCCCTGACGGAAAAGGAGCTTCGCTATCATACCGCAGAGCTTCGGCTTTTAGCCTGGAGGTTTCCTGAGCTGAATTTTTTTGCTCTGGTGAATAATAAGCCGATTGGAATGAGCATTACCATTCCCAATCTTAATGAGGTTTTGATTAAATGTAATGGCAGGCTCCTTACTCCCAGAATCATTGAGCTTCTTACTCATAAATTTGAATCCTGCCGGGTCTTTGCTCTGGGAGTAAAGGAAGAATACCGCCGGATGGGAGTAGGGGCAGTATTTTATGTGGAGACCTTAAATTCCGCAAGGAAGATGGGCTTTAAGTGGGGAGAGATGAGCTGGATTTTGGAGACCAATACTCCGATGAGGCGGGCAATTGAGCGAATGGGCGGATATGTTTATAAAACCTACCGGGTTTATGAGATAGAGGTTTAAAGGCAGGTAAAATCAGGTTAAAATAATTTAATGAAGATGGCAGATAAAAATCATCAAAAAATTGAGCGGAAAATAATTCAAGAAGTAGTGAAGATTTTGGTAGAAAAAGCCCAGCCTGATTTAATTATTCAATTTGGCTCCAGCTTAAGCCGGGATTTTGGAGCGGATTCTGACCTGGATTTAATTATTATTGAAGCAAAATCTCCCCAGCTTCCTGATAACCGGGTAGAGGCACTTTACCAGCTTTATTTATCTTTGAGCCAGATTCCACTGGCTAAAGACCTTTTGCTTTACAGCCGGGAAGAGTTTGAGCGGTTTAAGGATTCTAAAAATCATATCATTTCCCAAGCCTTGAAAAAGGGAAAGATTCTTTATGGGAGATTATGACCAGAG
>CAZKMM010000004.1:0-4127 GCA_964553915.1 uncultured bacterium | reverse complement strand
TATGACCAGAGAACGCTTAATTGAAAAGATAGAAAATTTACAGAAGAAAGTGAAGAGATTGTTCAGCCAGGAAAGAGTCATTTAACAAAAATTACCTCACAGCTTGCTTCTCCTTTGATGTTCTTGGTGCTCTGCTCTGAGCTCAGCTTCAGCTCGGTCTTTCCAAAGGAGCGGTAGTAATAAGGCTGACAGATAAAGGTATTGATGAGCCATTTTAAAGCCCGGCTTCCGGCTCCTTTATTTAATTTCTCCAGAACATCCATCTTTTCCACCAGCCTTGAAGAATCAAAATCAACCTCTGCCTTCTGGCTGGGAAAATTCAGCTCAAAAATCAAACGCCCGGGGTAATTTTTCCCTCCGTTCGGGTCATACTGATGGCAGGATTCCTGAACCTTGATTTGAGTGGTTGCGTCAATTACTTCCTCATCATTTACCAAAAAAGCCACTCCCACCCTTTGAGAGCCAAATCTCTCCGGAGTGGTAAAGCTGGTGAGAATCAGGTTAAGCTGGGGAGAAAAGAATTTCAGATTATGCCAGACCTTTTCAAAATCTGTGGTGCTGGCATTATACCAGCAGTGGTCAACATATCCCCAGCCCGAGGCAGGAACTTCTTTTCCCTGATAGTAAATTTTTCCTTTAATCCGGGAGCGAGGAGCCGGGTAGTTAATGCAGTAAAATATCTTTTTATCTTTCCCGAACCAGGCACAACCATCTCCAATTTTTACCCCGGAAACCGGACTGATAAACTCCAGGTCCAAGCCCAGCCCTGCCTGGCTTACTTTCAGGCGAAGATGCTTAGCGGTGCCGGCAAGGAGATTATCTCCAATCCGAAGCTCAAAGCCCTTTTCCGAGATTTTTAAATCCTGGGGAGAAAAATCCTTTTCTGTGCTAAGACGCTCCCGCTCCGGGGTGATGATGGTCAGGGTAAGAGCAGGCTGATGCTTTTTGGTGCTCATATTGGAGACAATCAGGTTAAGATAGGCAATCTCTCCGCTCTCCAGATAGGCAATGAAAAAATAGCTCTCAGTGTAGAAGAAATTGTCCATCAGATGCAGTCTCATATCCTGCTCAGTGAGTTGATGAGGCTTTCCTGGCGAGCCATCCGGCTCCAGAAAAACATAAACCGGCTCCCGGGCAAAAGCGAGCAGGGAAAAGAGAAAAATCCCCAGCCCCCAGAAATATTTATTCATCTCACCTCTTCCTCCTGAATCTGGCTGGTAAAACAGTGATGGAATTCTCCGGGAAGCTCCTGCCAGTCAGGGAGCTTTTCCACCAGCTTATCTAATGGTCGGGAATTGTAGGTATTGACAAAAAGCACGCTCTTTCCCCCAAGCTCGCCTTTTCGGGCAAGGTCAATAATTCCTGCCAGGGTTTTTCCGGTGTAGGTTCCTTCCAGCCTGATTCCCTCCTGCGATTCCATCACCTTAACCGCTTCAATTCCTTCCCGGGTGAAATAAGCATATCCTTTTCCTGCATAGTTATGCAGGATAACAAAGTCCCGGGGAGAGATTTTTAAGGAGGGAAAATCCGGGTCCGCTTTTTTCAGAAGCCTGAGCAAGGAGCGGGCAAGCCAGAAACTGAAATAAGAATTAGCTCCAATTCTCTCATAAACCCGCACCCCCACCACTTTGGATTTAAGCCCGGCAAGTTTGGTGCCGAGCACCAGCCCGGCAAAGGTGCCACAGCTTCCCACCGCACAGAAGATATAATCCGGTTCTGGAAGCATTTTTTCCTTAATCTGTTCTGCCAGCTCCAAGCCGGCATTGACATATCCCAAAACTCCGAGCGGGGTGGAGCCTCCTGCCCAGATAAAATAAGCTCGCTCCCCCCTCTGCCAGTGTTTCAGATAAACCTGAGCTAATTTGCCTGCCAGTGCCAGCTCGTTTCTGGCAAAGTTCAGTTCACAGCCCAGAGCATAATTTAAAAGCAGATTTTTTCGGGCATAATGCTGGGCAGGCTGGGGAATCATCACGCACAGGGGTTTTAGCCCGAGCTTTTTTGCAAAAATCGTGGTTGCCAGAATATGATTTGAGCCCCAGGCACCAATGGTTAAAACCGCTCTCCTTCCCAGCCTCTGGGCATCAGCGAGCAAAAACTCCAGCTTCCTGACCTTGTTCCCGCCGTATTCTGGATGGGAAAGGTCATCCCGCTTGATATAAAAATCCTTTACCCCCATCCAGATGCCTATTTTTTCTGCTCTTTCAACCGGGGTGGGAAAGACCCCGAGGGCAAGCCAGGGAATTTTTCCAGCCAGCTGAGGAAATCTGGTAAATAAAGCTCTTTGTCTTTCCAAAATCTTTCCACCTTATCCGAAAAATACTTTTGCCACTTCATAAAGCTCCCTGGGGAGCTTTTTTTCTTCTTTTAATGCTTCCTCCATTGGCACCGGCTCCACCTTGGTTCCCTGAAGGCTTGCCATCATTCCCCACTGCTGGTTGGCAACCATATCCACCGCACAGATGCCGTAGCGGGTAGCAAGCACCCGGTCAAAAGCAGTGGGAGAGCCTCCCCGCTGAACATGACCTAAAATCGTGGTTCTGCATTCCATCCCGGTTAATTTTTCCAGGTCTTTGGCTAAAGCAACTCCCACTCCGCCCAGTTGAATATGACCATATTCATCTTTCCGCTCGCTTTTCAGGTATTTGTCTTTTTTCCCCTCCGGGAAGGCTCCCTCGGCAATTACCACAATGCTGAAGGTCTTTCCCCGCTCCCGGCGGGCATTGATTACCTGCACCACATCTTCCAGTTTAAAAGGCACCTCTGGGACCAGAACCACATCCGCTCCGCCAGCAATCCCGGCATAAGCGGCAATCCATCCTGCGTGCCTGCCCATTACTTCCACTACCACAATCCGGTGGTGAGATTCTGCAGTGGTATGGAGTCGGTCAATCGCTTCAGTGGCAATCTGGACCGCGGTATCAAATCCAAAGGTGAAATCGGTTCCGCCCACATCATTGTCTATGGTTTTGGGCACCCCAACAATGTTTAATCCTTCTTTGTAAAGAGCCAGCCCGGCTCCTAGAGTATCTTCTCCGCCTACTGCAATCAGGGCATCCAGACGGAGTTTTTTGTAGTTCTGGATTGCCAGCTCCTTTACCTCCTGAGATTTTACCGGATTGGTCCTGCTTGTGCCGAGAATGGTTCCGCCCCGATGGAGAATGCCGGAAACCTTATCCCGGTCTAAAGGCTCCCATTCAAAATCAAGCAGACCGGCCCAGCCGTTCTTGATGCCAATGATTTTAAAATTATAAGCCCGCATTCCTTTCACCACCACCGCCCGAATTACCGCATTTAATCCCGGACAGTCTCCCCCACCGGTTAAAATTCCCACCCGTTTGCTCATCTTGCTTCTCCTGTTTTTTAAATTTTAAGTAATCTTAATAATACCTGCTTCTCTTTTCAAATAAAAATTGCATTTCCCTGCAAAATAAAGTTAAATTTAATCAGAGCAATGAAAGAAATTTTCTCTAAAAAAATTTTGGCAATATTTTTGATTTTTTTGTTCGGATTTTCCTCGCTGGAAGGGAGGGCAAAGAAAAAACAAGCCTTTGCTCCTTTGTTTATCAAGAGTTTTAAGTCCGCAATTCAGGGGATAAAGCTGGCAACCAGTTCCGGGGATTTTGTGGTTTATGGTAAAGATTGGCTCAGTTATTTTAATGCCCGGGGCAAGCAGGTCTGGAAGAAAAAAGATTTTAAGTATATCTGCGGGGTGGGGATAAGCAGAGACGGGCAGGTAGTTTTGTATCAGACCAGTTCAGTGCCGAAAACCGGTCCTCATACCACCTTGGATTTAACGGTTCATATAGCTGATGGCACCGGCAAGGAGCTTTTGAGTGCTTCTAATCCTTACCGCTATTTTTATTCCCTGCTCAGTCCCAAGGGGAATTACATTGTTTTTGGCGACCCGATGGCAAAAAAGATTTATGTTTATGAGCGGAATTTAAACCGGCTCTGGGAGCGTGAGACCTATTTGTGGTATATCAATTTTGACCCGGAGGAAGAGTTTATTTATGATTCTGCCTTTGGGCTGGTTTTGAATATGAAGGGGCGCCGGGTCTGGGAACTGCCCCCGGGAATGAAGTTTTTGAGTATTTCTGCCCGGGCAGAGATAATTCTTTCCTGTCCTT
>CAZKMM010000003.1:37288-49027 GCA_964553915.1 uncultured bacterium | reverse complement strand
CGAGCAGGTACCTGCTCTGGAGCCGGAGCCTCCTGCAGTCTCGCCCCAACCAGAACCACCCACTGCTCTGGAGCCAGAGCCTCCTGCTCCCCCATCTTCCCCGGCTGAGGAGCAGGTAATTTCTGAACCAGAAGTTTCTCCGCCTCCGCCACCCTCTGGACCGGAAGCAGAATTTTTCTCTTCGGAGGAAGAAGGGCTTTTTGACCTTGCGGCAGAGCTGGAGAAGGAGGATTTTGAGCCTGCACCTCAGGTAGAGGGGCTTTCTACCGCAGAAAAATACAGCTTTGAAGATATGTTCAAGCAGTTTAAAGAAGGGGTGAGCAAGGTGGTTAGTGATGAAGATGCCTCCACCCATTATGACCTGGGGATTGCCTATAAGGAAATGGGGCTTTATGACGATGCGATTCAGGAATTTGAAAAGGCTCGCCAGGCCGGTTATAGCCCGGCAGATTGTTATTTGATGGTTGGGCTTTGCTATGCGGAGCGGGGTAAATATGAAAAGGCGATCGAGGAATTTGAGAAGGGGCTTGGCGCTCCGGGAGTGAGCAATGCGGAAAAGGCTGCTTTTTTCTATGAGCTGGCTCAATCCTGGACTGGTCTGGGAGACCTTCCGAGAGGCTTGAAAATGTTTGAAAAATGCCAGAACCTGGAGCCGGGGTTCAGAGATGTAGAAACTCAGATTCAAAAGCTCCAGGACCGACTTAAAGGAGCTCCTGCGCCCGAGCCTTCTGCTCCCAGCAGGGAGGAGGTAAGCTGGGAAAGTGCTGCTCTGGAAGAGCCCCAATCAGAAGCAGAACCGGAAAAGGAAGAGGAGAAGAAAAAGAAGAAGGGAAAAAAGATTGGTTATGTCTGAGCCGGAGGTGAGAGATGGATTACCTTGAATTTTACGGGCTGGAAGAAGAACCTTTTAGTCAGGCACCGAATTTAAAATTTTTCTATAACAGTCCCCAGCATTCCCGGGCAATACTGAGGCTGATGTATGCGGTGGATACAATGAAGGGGCTGGCGGTTTTACTGGGGGAGATTGGGACCGGAAAAACCATTTTAGCCCGAAGGATGCTGGACAACCTTCCAGAAGAAGAATATGAGTCTGCCCTTCTGGTCATCATTCATTCCCAGATTACTGCGGACTGGCTTTTGAACCGGATTGCCCGCCAGCTCGGAATAGAAAACCCGGCTCCAGAAAAGCTTAAACTTTTAAATCAACTTTATAACCGCCTGATTGAGTTATATGAAAAAGGGAAAAAGGCAGTGGTCTTAGTTGATGAAGCCCAGATGCTGAGAAGCAGAGAGATTATGGAAGAGTTCCGGGGACTGCTGAATCTGGAGATGGAGGGCAAGTTAATTACCTTTGTCTTTTTTGGACTGCCAGAACTGGAGGAACATTTGCATTTAGATGAGCCTCTGGCACAGCGAATTGCGGTCAAGTGCCGGCTGGAGAGTTTTAATCGGGAATCCACCGAGGGTTATATCAATCATCGGCTTCGGATGGCAGGAGCGAAAAGCCACCTTTTCAATAAAGAAGCCATAGACCTGATTCATATCTACTCCCGGGGAATTCCCCGGTTAATTAACACCATTTGTGATAATTGCCTGTTTGAAGGATATTTGCTTAAACAAAAAACCATAGATGAAAATTTAGTTAAGATTATTGCCACTGACCTGGGATTATCTTTAAAAAGCCCCCCAAAGGAAATTTCTTCTACCCGGAAATCCCTGCCAGAGGTTGAGCCTCCGGAAGAATCCACCGAGCTGGAGCTGGAGCAGGCAATGGCACGGGCGGGTTTAAAAAAGGAAGAAAAAGCAGAAGAAACTGTGGAGCTGGAGCCGGAAAAACCAGAGGAAAAAGCAGAAAGCGAGCCTGCTCCCGCTAAAGAAGAACCAGCTCCCACCCAAGAAGATAAAGAAATTGAAGACCTGCTGGGAGAACTAGACGAAAATTGATGATTTTTTCTTCTTTCCTCCGATAATCAAAAAGAAGGGATTGAATCGCCCGGAATTTTTCCGGCATCAAAATAAAGGGAATTTAAAGGGGGGAGGATTAAGCTGAGAAAAATAAAGTGCTTGACATTGCTCTGGCTCTCACATAACATAAAATTAGAATAATAGAAGCAAGGGGCTAAATAATGGCAGAAAAGCTCGGAGAACTTTTAGTTCGGGAGAATTTAATCACCCCTGCCCAGCTTCAGAAGGCTTTAGAAGAGCAAAAACGAACCGGAGGCAGGCTAGGGGCAAACCTGTGCAAGCTGGGCTTTATCAAAGAGGAACAGCTTACGGAATTTTTAAGCAAGCAGTATGGAATTCCTGCGGTTAATTTAAAGGAATTTGAGATTGATCCGGATGTGGTCAAGCTTATCCCGGAAGAAGTTGCCCGAAAGCATATGGCAATACCGATCAGTCGGTCAGGAAGCACTCTGATTGTGGCAATGGCGGACCCGAGCAATATTTTTGCTCAGGACGATATCAAATTCTTAACCGGCTACAATGTGGAGGTGGTGGTAGCTCCGGAGAATTCTATCAAAGAAGCGATTGACCAGTATTATCAGGGTGGAGAGAATATTGAAGAGGTTTTAGGAGATTTAGAAGATATTGACATTGAGCTGGGTGAGGAAGAAGAAGAGGTCAATCTGACTGATTTAGAAAAAGCCAGCGAGGAAGCTCCGGTCATTAAGCTGGTCAACCTGATTTTAACTGATGCCATTAAGAAAAACGCCAGCGATATTCATATCGAGCCTTATGAAAAGACCTTCCGGGTAAGATACCGGATTGATGGGGTGCTTTATGAGGTGCTCAAGCCCCCGATGAAAATGAAAAATGCCATCATCAGCAGAATTAAAATTATGAGTGGAATGGACATCGCGGAACGGCGTCTTCCTCAGGACGGAAGAATAAAAATCAAGCTCGGTAAAGACCGGGAAATGGACTACCGGGTCTCGGTGGTGCCCACTTTGTTCGGAGAAAAGGTGGTGCTTCGGCTTTTAGATAAATCCAACCTTCAGTTAGATATGACCAAGCTGGGATTTGATGAGGACCAGCTCAAACTCTTTAAAGAAGCAATTACCCGACCCTATGGGATGGTGCTGGTCACCGGTCCTACTGGAAGTGGAAAAACCACCACTCTTTATTCCGCTCTGAGCGAATTAAACAAACCGGAGGTTAATATCTGCACTGCGGAAGATCCGGTGGAATATAATCTGATGGGAATCAATCAGGTGCAGATGCACGAGGAAATCGGCTTGAACTTTGCGGCTGCGCTTCGTTCCTTCCTTCGGCAGGACCCGGATATTATTCTGGTGGGAGAGATTCGGGACTTTGAAACCGCAGAGATTGCGGTTAAAGCAGCTCTTACCGGGCACTTAGTTTTATCCACTCTTCATACCAATGATGCTCCCAGCACGATTAACCGATTGCTGAATATGGGGGTGGAGCCGTTCTTGGTTGCCAGCTCTGTGAACTTAATTCTGGCACAGCGTCTGGTAAGAAAGACTTGTCCGGAATGCAAGGAGCCGGTGGATATTAATCCTCAGGTGCTGATTGATATGGGGATGGACCCGGAGCTGGCAAAAGATACCGTGGTTTATAAAGGGGCAGGATGTTATCACTGCAATGAAACCGGTTATAAAGGAAGAATTGCGGTTTACGAGGTAATGATGCTTTATGAAGAGCTTAAAGATATGATTTTAAATGGGGCTAGTGCCGCGGAGCTGAAGCGGGAAGCAATTCGGCTGGGAATGAAAACAATGCGAATGAGTGGTTTAGAAAAAATTCGCCAGGGAGTTACCACCCCAGAGGAAGTGGCGCGGGTAACCGCGGCAGATTTCTAAACTAAGGAGGAGAAGCAATGCCTAACCTACATCAGCTTTTAAAAGTTATGATTGAAAAAGGCGCCACAGACCTGCATATTACCACTGGCTCCCCGCCTCAGCTCCGGATTGATGGAAGACTGGTTCCCCTGAAAAGTCCTCCTTTAACTGCTCCGGAAACCAAACAGCTCTGTTATTCTATTCTGACAGATACCCAGAAGCAGAAATTTGAAGAGAACAGTGAGCTGGATTTGAGCTTTGGAGTGAAGGGCTTGAGCCGGTTCCGGGCAAATATCTTTATGCAAAGGGGTGCGGTGGCAGGAGCTTTTCGGGCAATTCCTTTCCGAATTCGGGGATTTGATGAGCTGGGAATTCCCCCGGTGGTGCAAAAACTCTGCGATAAACCAAGAGGTTTGATTCTGGTCACCGGTCCTACTGGAAGTGGAAAAAGCACCACCCTGGCGGCAATGGTAGACAAAATAAATTCGGAAAAACATCTGCATATTATCACCATTGAAGACCCGATTGAATACCTTCATCAGCATAAAAATTGTATTGTTAACCAGAGAGAGGTAGAAGCGGATACCAAAAGCTTTAAAACCGCGCTGAAATATGTTCTCCGCCAGGACCCGGATGTGGTGATGATCGGAGAGATGCGGGACCTGGAAACCATAGAAGCCGCCCTAACTATCTCAGAAACCGGACACTTGGTTTTTGCCACTTTGCATACCAATTCCACGGTGGAAACTATCAACCGGGTCATTGATGTTTTTCCTTCTTATCAGCAACCGCAGGTACGGGCACAGTTAAGCTTTGTTCTTCAGGGGGTGCTCTGTCAGACCCTGATTCCCAAAGCGAGCGGAAGCGGGCGAGTTTTAGCAATGGAAATAATGATTCCTAATCCGGCTATTCGGAACCTGATTCGTGAAGATAAAATTCACCAGATTTATTCCGTGATGCAGGTAGGACAGGAAACTCATGGAATGCAGACTTTTAACCAGTGCCTGGCAAATCTTTATCTGAGAAGGTTAATTACTTATGAAGATGCTATGGGCTTTAGCCCGGATCAGGAAGAGCTGAAAAATTTAATTGAACACGGAGGACGACCTCGTCCTTCGGGTCCGGTGCGTCAGAGAGGCTAATAAAAGGAGGGAGAGGATATGCCGAAATATGCCTGGGAAGGAAGAACCACTTCGGGCAAAACCATTAAAGGGGTAATGGAAGCGCCCAATGCAGATGCGGTGGTGAGTCAGCTTCGGCGTCAGAATATCACTCCGTTCCCGGAAAGCATCAAAGAGAAAAAAGGATTAAACCTGAGTATGCAGATTACCTTTGGCACCGGAGTAACTAACAAAGACCTGGCGGTGTTCACCAGGCAGTTTGCAACAATGATTGATGCCGGGCTTCCTCTGGTGCAATGCCTGGACTTACTGGCAAAAGAATCTCCCAACCCTGCTTTTCGCAAGATTTTAAACTCTGTGCGGGAGAGTGTGGAAGCAGGAAGCAGTCTGGCTGATGCTTTAAAAAAACATCCCAAAGTTTTCAGCGATTTATATGTCAATATGGTGGCTGCTGGAGAGGCAGGAGGTATTTTAGATACGGTTCTTAACCGATTAGCTACCACCATTGAAAAAGCAGAAGCCCTGAAACGACAGATTAAAGGGGCAATGATTTATCCGGTTATTACTATTGTCGTGGCAATCGCCGTGGTGGCGGTATTGATGATTTTCGTGATTCCCAGATTTGCGGAACTCTTCAACGATATGGGAGCCCAGCTCCCGGCTATGACCCAGTATGTGGTTAACCTCTCTAACTTTATGGCAAAACAATTTGGCTGGGCATATCTTCTTGGCGGAGCGGGTGGAATCTTTGGCATCTGGTGGGCAATGAATCAGCGTCCGGAAAGCCAGATGCTTTTACATAAATTTTACTTAATGATTCCCGCCTTAGGAGATGTGATTAAAAAGAGCGCAGTTGCAAGCTTTACCAGAATCCTGGGCACCCTGATTTCCAGTGGAGTTCCGATTATGGACGGACTGGACATTGTTGCCCGAATTGCTGGCAATCGGGTGGTGGAAGAAGAGCTGAAAAAGGTCAAGCAGGCAATTAGTGAGGGAAAAACTCTGGCAGAGCCCCTGAAAGAAAGCAAGGTCTTTCCGGCAATGGTGGTGCAGATGATCGGAGTAGGAGAGCAGACCGGAGCCTTAGATGCTATGCTTCAAAAAATTGCTGACTTCTATGAACAGGAGGTGGATGAGGCGGTGGAAACCCTTACCGGTTTACTGGAGCCCGCCATTATGATATTTCTGGCAGTGGTAGCTGGTGGACTGGTTATCTCTATGTATCTGCCGATCTTCTCACTGGCAAGTGTGGTCGCCGGCTAAAATTGATGAATGAATCCCGGCTGGAAACCACAATCAGAAGAAGATTATCTTAATCGGCTTAAATGGAGCCTGCTTTTCCGCATAATTATTATTTCCATTATCTTTATTTCTCTGGTAGGATTTACTCTCCGGGAAAGTAAAGCTCTTTTTATCCCGAATTTGATTGCTCTATACTTTCTGGTGGGCTTCTCTTATTTTTTTACTTTGTTTTCTCTGCTTTTACTTCAGCGAATTCCTTACACCCATTTTTTTGGCTACCTGCAGGCGAGCTGGGAGATAATCTTTGTCAGTGTCCTGGTATATCTCACTGGGCTCTGGGAAAGCTTTTTTACCTTTCTTTATGTTCTTGCCATCATCATTGCCAGTATTTTACTGTTCCGCAAGGGTGCTTTTTTTTCTGCTACCTGCTCCAGCATAATTTATGCTCTAATGCTTTTTGGGGTCAAATTTCATTTTATCCCCGGTTTATTCCTCCCGGAGGAAATTCCTGATACCGGAATCCTGTTGCAAAAATCCTTTTACTATCTTTGTTATTTTTTTGCCTCTGCGGTGCTTTCCAGTTATTTAAGTGAACAGCTCAGACGCACTCACGAGGAGCTGGACCAGGCAATAATTGGCTTAGACCGCCTAGAAACCCTAAATGAGGCAATTGTCCATTCCATTAATTCCGGTCTGCTTATCTTTAACCCGGAGAACAGGCTAATTTATTATAATCCGGTGGCAGAAAAAATCTTGGGAAGCAAAGCTGATGAAATCCTCGGTAAATCTTTAAAGGAAATTTTCCCCTGGACAGAGCCCGAGCTTCATACTGATGTGGGCGCAGAAAAAATTCAATTTACCAGTTTCCAGGGAGAGAAACTAACCCTGGAAATTTCCTCTCATTCCCTTCGCACCCCGGCAGGAAAAGAGCTGGGGAAACTGGTGGTGCTGAATAATATAACCGAGCGAGAAGAAATGGAAGAAAGACTGAAAAGGGCAGACCGGCTGGCAGTAGTGGGAAGACTCGCGGCAGGCATTGCCCACGAAATCCGTAATCCCCTTGCTGCCATCAGCGGTTCCATTCAGCTTCTAAAGCAGGAATTTCCCGAACAGACTTCAGAAGCCCGTTTGATGCAAGTAGTGGTAAGCGAAACGGAACGGCTAAATCGTTTAATCACCGATTTTCTCGTTTATGCCCGTCCGGCACCAAAAAGCATCAGTGAAATTAAACTGGATAAATTGTTCCTGGACCTGGTAAAACTGGTAGAGATTAATCATCCAGAAATTGAGTTGGTTTTAGAGCTGGAATCAGATATAATTTTATATTCAGACCCTCAGCTTCTGGAACAGGTTTTCTGGAATCTGGTCAACAATGCTATAGAAGCAATGGAAGGAAAGGGAATGCTGAAAATTCAGGCAAAGAATTTTCTCCGGGAAAATCAACCTGGAGTATGGTTCCAGATTTCTGATACCGGCAAAGGAATCCCCAGGGAGCATCTTCCCAGAATTTTTGAGCCCTTTTTCACCACCAAAGAAAAAGGAACCGGCCTGGGATTAAGCACGGTCTGGAGAATTGTGGAAGAGCTGGGCGGAGTGGTGGAGGTAGAGACCGAGCCGGGCAAAGGCAGTAGTTTTCAGGTCTGGCTTCCCAAACAGCCTCCGGCAAAAAAAGGAGCGTAGATAGTGACCGAGAAGGTTCTGGTAGTAGATGACGAGCCGGGAATGCGGGAATTCCTCCAGATTATGCTGGAGAAAATGGGCTTTGAGGTGGTAGCGAGCCCGAGCGGAGAAGATGCTATCAACCGGCTGGAGAACTCCCATTTTGACCTGATTATCTGTGATTTAAAGCTCCCCAAACTCAGCGGAATGGAAGTTTTGAGAAAAAGCAAGGAGATTAATCCAGAAGTGCCGGTGATAATGATCACTGCCTTTGGTTCACCAGAAAGCGCAGTGGAAGCAATGAAGCACGGTGCCTATGATTATATCACCAAGCCCTTTAAACTGGATGAAATCCAGCTGGTGATTAATAAGGCGCTGGAAAAAGCCCGACTCTTAGAAGAAAACATCCAGCTCAGAAAAGAGCTAAAAACCAAATATGGTTTTGACCAGCTGGTAGGGGTAAGCGAGCCGATGCGTCGGATTTATCAGCTGATTCGCCAGGTAGCTCCTACCAATAGTAATGTTTTGATCTCCGGAGAAAGCGGAACCGGAAAAGAGCTGGTGGCTAAGGCAATTCATTACAACAGCCCCCGTCGGAACCATCCTTTTCTGGCAGTAAATTGCGCCTCCATTCCGGAAACCCTTTTGGAAAGCGAACTTTTCGGTCATACCAAAGGGGCTTTTACTGGTGCCTATCAAGCCCGGCGGGGAATGTTTGAGCTTGCTCATAAAGGAACCATTTTTCTGGATGAAATTACGGAAATGCCCCTTTCCCTGCAGGCAAAACTGCTCCGGGTAATTGAAGAAAAAAGCTTTCGGAGACTGGGCGGTGAAGAAGAAATCAAGGTGGATGTGAGAATCATCTCTGCCACCAATCGGGAGCTGGAAAAAGAAGTAGAAGAAGGAAGGTTTCGGGAAGATTTGTATTATCGGCTGAATGTAATCCGGATTCACCTTCCCCCGCTCCGGGAGAGAAAAGAAGATATCCCGATTTTAGCCCGGCATTTTCTGGAAAAATACTCTAAGGTTCTAAGAAAACCAATCAAAAAAATTTCTCAGGAGGCAGAGGAGCTCCTGCTCCAGTATCACTGGCCGGGAAATGTTCGGGAGCTGGAAAATACCATTGAGCGGGCGGTCTCTCTGGAATCAGGAGAGATTATTCTTCCAGAATCCTTGCCGGAAAAAATTCAATCCTCCGGGGAAAAAATCATTCCCACCAGCTTGCTCACTCTTCCTCCTGAAGGAATTGACCTGGAAAAAACCCTGGCAGATATAGAGAAAAAACTGCTTAAAGAAGCATTAATTCGCACCAAAGGCAACAAGACTAAAGCGGCGCAACTTCTGGGTATCTCCTTCCGCTCTTTTCGCTATCGGCTGGCAAAACTCAGTCTGGAACAGGAAAAAACCTTGGAAGAGATAGAATCAGATGAAAAAGCCTGACCAAAAATCCAGGGATTTTTCTCATCTTTTAATCTGGAAAGATGGGGAACTAATTCCCCTTCCAGAGGCTCAGGTGCATATTTTAAGCCATTCCTTTGGCAGGGGTTCAGCAGTTTTTGAAGTGCTCAGCACTCACCGGGCAGAGAAAGGCACTTTTGTTTTTCGGCTCAAAGACCACCTGAACCGGCTTTTCCGAAGCGCCCGGGCTCTTTATATGAAAATTCCTTATGCCCAAAAAACTTTAATTCAGGCAATAAAACAGGTAGTAGCAAGCAATCAACTTGGAGAAGGGCTACTCAAGATTCTGGTTTTTTATCCAGATATTTGTCTGGAAATAACTCCTCCCCAAAAAAATCTCAGTGTTGCCGTTGCCGGGTTTGATTTTCAGCGGGATATTTCCTGGAACAAATTTGGGGAAGATAAATTTGCCAAAGCCGGCATCAGCAGATGGAGGAAACTATCCCCTGAGACCGTGCCGGTATTTGCCAAGGCAAGCGGGAATTATCTTAATCCAATGCTGGCAAAACTGGAGGTGAAAGAGCGGGGCTTCAGTGCCCCTATCCTGCTGGATACCAGAGGTTATGTAGCAGAAGGAGCCACAGAGAGCATCTTTATTGTAAAAAATCAAAAGCTCTATACCCCCAAACTGGACAACATCCTTCCCAGCATTACCAGAATGAGCATCCTCCAGCTTGCCCGGGATTTAAAAATTCCGGTCCGGGAAAAAAGAATCCGCCCAGATGAGCTTCTTCAGGCAGATGAGGCTTTTTTCTCCTCAACCACCTGTAAAGTCTGGCATATTGCCCGGATTGAAGACAAAATCTTCCCTGCCCCGGGGAAGGTGAGTAAAAGGCTGGAAGAATATTTCCAGAAAATCCTTGCCGGAAAGATTGAAAAATACCTCCACTGGCTTACCCTGGTGAAAACCCGCTCTTGAAAGGCGGGGAAAATCCCGCGATTATTCAAAAAGCCTGGGGTCGTCGGTCATAATCCCATCCACTTTCAGCTTGTTCTCAAACCATTTTATCCACTTCTTTTTATTTATGGTCCAGACCATCACCTTGTAGCCATTATCCTGGGCAATTTTTACATATAACGGACCAGCAAAGGGCCAATAGAGGGAAACACAATCCAAGCCATAAGCCTGAGCAAACCAGAACGCGCTTCTGGGCCAGGCAGGATAAATTGCACTGACCAGCTCCGGCTTAAACTTCTCAATCGCCTTTGCTATCTTGGGATAGCTTGACTCATAAACCACTCTATCCCCAAGACCATATTTCTCCACCAGTTGATATATATCAGGAATGCAGTCCGGGTCTTTAACCTTAATGTCCAGAATCATACTTACTCCCAGAGGTTTAAGTGCCTGAAAAACCTCCTCCAGAGTGGGAGGAGTATATCCACTTTTGGTCTTGAGCTTTTTAAATTCTTTCAGGGTCATCTCATCCACCCGACCACTGCCATTGGTGGTGCGGTCAACCGTGGGGTCGTGCATCAGCACATAAACCCCATCTCTGGTTCGCTGAATATCAAACTCCACCATATCCACTCCCAGCTCAACTGCTTTCAATAGGCTCTCTAAAGTATTTTCATCTACCAGTGCTCTTGCTCCCCGATGACCAATATGAAGCGTGCCCGAACTCTTCCAGAGCCCTGCC
Organism: uncultured bacterium; assembly: GCA_964553915.1. GTDB lineage: Bacteria > RBG-13-61-14 > RBG-13-61-14 > RBG-13-61-14 > DRUE01 > CAZKMM01. The sequence continues at coordinate 38,104 of CAZKMM010000003.1, read as the reverse complement.
CGGAGATTAAAAGCAACCAGCAAAACCGCCAAGCCCAATAGATAACTCCACCTTTTCATTTCCTCTCTCCTTTCTTTTCTTTTTTACCAAAACACAGCTCATTTGGTTCTATCCGATATATCCGAATCTGCTCATAATTGGTTTCAGGCTCTCCCTGCCTGCCGATTCTTGCCACTTCATAAAATCCCGGAGTGTCTTCTGGACGGGAAAATCCCGGAACCGCGAACGTGACAAAATAATCAATCTTATTTTTGCAGATATATTTAAGGAGATTCTCCCAGCGAGCTTGGCTCAAAGGAAGAGTGCCCTCCAGATAAGGAAGTATATCCGGATTAATCAGGGCTCCCAGGTCGTAAACATATCTTCCGCATTCCAGGCCCACCACCCCCAAGCCAGTATAACCCACCAGCACCCGGGCAGATTCAGGAGTATTTTCCCGAATCCAGAGCGCACTTTGTTTGCGAATTCCCTCGTTCATCTTCACTTCCCTGAGATAAATCCTTTTCCCTTCCTTAAGCTGAAACCGGACAATCGGAAAGCTGTAAATCACCACCAAAACCAAACCCAGGCTATAAACCGCTTCCTTAGTTTTGAAAGAAAGCCGAATTTTTTTAAAAATCCATTCTCCCACCTGCTCCAAAAACCAGACTGCTAAAAACACCCCAACCAGCCAGACCGAAGCAATATAACGCTGGTAATACCCTCCAAAATGAGGTGCCACCGGAAAGTTAAAACCATAGACAAAAGGAACCAGGAGCCATCCTCCGGCTAAGATCATCCCGGCAAAAGAAAAGCGAGAGAAAAATCTCACCAAAC
>CAZKMM010000003.1:0-37188 GCA_964553915.1 uncultured bacterium | reverse complement strand
CGGGCAATATAAGTAAGAGCGGAAATCAGCCCGGAGATTCCTCCCCAGAGCCAGCCTTTTCTCCCCTCACTTTTTTTCAACCAGAAAAAATTGGCAAATACCAGAAAAAGAAAAAGTCCGCTCTCCATCCCGCTGATAGCATTCATATAAATATGGGGAGAGAACCAGGCAAAAAAACCTGCCAGGATTATCAGCACCCAGCTTCTCGTCTCTCTTTTAATAAGCTGGAGCATAAACCAGATGCCCAGAGCAGTAAAAAGCGAGCCGAAAAATTGAGCCAAAAAATTATAATTCTCTTCACCAAAGAGCTTTACCACCCCGGCCATAAACCAAGCCCAGAGCACGCTGGAACATCCTGAAGAAGGCTCGCCCGGATTAAAGCTAAATCCATATCCCTGAGCCAGATTCAGAGCATATCTTTTGAAAATGTAAGCATCATCAATGGGCAGACCCGGGGCAGTTTGAATTATTTTCAGGCAGAGAAGAATTCCTCCAAATCCGAAAAGAAAAATAAGCACTTCTCTAATCAACCTCTGCCTGAACATCTTTACCAGTATAAAGTAAATTTTAAAATTTAGGAAAAAAGTCCCCCAAACAGTTATTAGCGCAAGATATTTTTACCTTAAAGGGAATTCTTGTCAGGTTCTTGGAGTTATGTTATTATTTAATCTAATCAGAGAAGGAGGAAACCGATGGGAAAAGCAGTGGGGATAGATTTGGGCACCACTACCAGCTGTGTTGCCTGCGTAATTGATGGCAAGCTTCAGGCGATTCCCGGACCGGATGGCGAGCCTATTCAAGCCTCGGTGGTGAGTTTCTTGCCTGATGGCTCCCGAATTGTGGGCAATCAGGCAAAAAGAATGATGATAGAAAATGCAGAGAACACTGTTTATTCTGCCAAGCGTCTGATCGGGAGAAAATATTTCTCCGCCGAGGTAAAAAAGGCTCAATCGGTCTGTGCTTATCAAATAGTTGAGGGTCCGAACCAGAGCGTGCGGATTCGGATTATGGGCAGGGATTACTCAGTGCCGGAAATCAGTGCAATGGTGCTGATGGAGATGAAAAAGATTGCAGAAAACCATCTGGGAGAAGAGGTGGACCAGGCGGTAATCACGGTCCCGGCTTATTTTAACGATGGTCAACGCCAGGCAACCAAAGATGCAGGAACCATTGCCGGCTTGAAGGTGCTTCGGATTATCAACGAGCCCACCGCAGCCGCTCTGGCTTATGGATTTGGCAAGGGCTTAACCCAGAGGGTAGCGGTTTATGACCTTGGGGGAGGAACCTTTGATATTTCTATCCTGGAAATTGGCGAGGATGTCTTTGAAGTAATCAGCACCGCCGGAGATACCTATCTGGGCGGAGATGATTTTGACGACCGGATTATTGATTATCTGGCAGAAAGATTTATGCGCGAGTATGATATAGACCTCCGCCAGGAGCGAAAAGCCCTGCAAAAGCTAAAAAACGCCGCGGAACAGGCGAAAATAGAATTAAGCGAGGTGCTGGAAACCAGAATCCACCTCCCGGCGATTGTGGAGACAATGGAAGGTCCCATTGACCTGGATTATACCCTCAACCGGAACTATCTGGGTCAGCTGGTCCAGGACCTGATTCAAAGAACCTTTAAGGTCTGCGACGAGGCACTCCAGAATGCCAGAATGACCGTAGAGGATATTGATGCTTTAATTCTGGTCGGAGGTCCCACCAAAAGCCCGATAATTCAGGAAGCGGTTAAAAATTACTTTTTCAAGGAACCACAGGCAGGTATTGACCCGGAGCTGGTGGTGGCAATTGGAGCCGCGATTCAGGCTTCTACCCTTACTGAGCGTCGTCCCGGAGCTCTACTTTTGGATGTCACTCCTTTAAGTCTGGGTATTGCCACTGCGGGCGGATTGATGGATGTTCTGATTGAAAGAAACACCCCGATTCCCACAGAATCCAGCAGAATCTTTACCACCACCCGGGATAATCAGACCGCGGTTCGGATTAAGATTTATCAGGGTGAGTCCAAATTTGTGGGAGAAAATGAGCTTTTAGGAGAATTTCGGCTCACAGATATTCCTCCAGCTCCTAAAGGAGAGCCAAAAATTGAAGTGACCTTTGAAATAGATGCCAATGGAATTGTCAATGTCACAGCCCGGGATAAAGATACCGGCAAAGCTCAATCGGTTCAGCTCACGGTTTCCGGAGGCTTGAGTCCAGAAGAAATAGAGCGACTGAGAAAGGAACACAGCGAAGGAGAAGAGGTAACCAGTTATACCCCTGAAGCAGAATTACCTGATTCCTAATCTGAAGTGGGGAGGGAGTAATGATTGACGAGCAGTTGAAGCGTGAAATCAATACTCTTGCCAAAGTGATTGATGAGCTGGACTATTATCAAATCCTCAAAATTGACCAGATGGCATTTGAGGAAGACATCAAAAGGGCTTATTTTGAAGAATCCAGGGTTTATCATCCGGACAAATTCTTTGGTGAGCCCCCGGAAATCCAGGAAAAGGTCAATAAAATCTTTAAGAGAATCTGCGAGGCATATAAGGTGCTTTCTAACCCGGAAAAAAGAGCCCTTTATACCAAGCTAATTAACGGTCCGGAGCGAAAGAAATACCTCCGCTTTGACCTCCGCCTGCTCAAAACCGAAGCCCAGGAAAAAGAAGATGAAGGCTCTACGCCCCTCGCCCGAAAATACTACAAAATGGCAAAAACCGCCCTGCAGAATAAAGACTATAAAGGAGCAAAAATCAATCTTCAGCTTGCCCTGAAACTGGAGCCGAACAATCAAACCTTCCAGAAAAGACTGAAAGAAGTAGAAGATATTCTTGCCCGAAGACGGGGGCTTTAAGCCTTGCTCTGATTTTATTTTTCATTTCCTTCATTTTTTCTTAATTTTCCTTCCCAAATCTCCGATTATCATTCTTGACGAAAGATAAAAAGCAGGATTTTAAATCCAGGACAGTTTCTACCGCATCGTAAATTATGAAAGGAGTTGAAAATGAAAGGATGGAAAAAAGCAGTGAGCGGGGCGGTAATTGGAAGCTTGGTCTGGTTAGTTCTCAATCCCGGGGCTTTGGCTCAGGAGTTTGACCCATATTTTTATCTTACTCCCCTGGAAAATTATTCCCGGATCGGAAAAAGTCTGGCAATCAGATATGAAGCCCAACTCTGGGAGCTGGCAAATAATATTCTCAGCGAGCTCTCTTCCGAGAGATTCAAACTTTTTGATCAAAGCGAAAGCCCGATGGCTGGGGTAGGGTTCTGGCTCAATCCGGATATTTTAGACCCCCAGGCAAGGTTTCTGGGAGTTTGTGCCCGGGTGAATATCAAGCTTAATTATTTCCCGGATAACCAGTGGGGAAGATTTTCCGATGCAATGGATGCTTTTGGCAAGGACCTGCTCCGACTTCAGGGAGAAGTTTTAGATAACATTCCCGAACAGTCAGTTAAAGGAGCGGTTCTGGTTCTGATTTACTCCAAAGCAGAGCTGAAAGACCCAAGATATTATGAGCAGGCAGAAGCAATGGTGCTTTTCATTCCCCGGGAGGTGTTAAAGAAATTCAACCGATTTCAGATTCGCTATTCCCAGCTTTTTGAGCAATCCACTATTTACTATTTTCAAGGACCACATCAGATTCAGGTGCTTTTGAATGATTTTATCCGGGGATAATTAAAAACTTGCCAGAGATAAATCTTTTCTGGTAAAATAAAATTAAGCTGATGCGGAAGCGATGGTGGCTGGGGCTGATTCTATTGCTCGGGCTCTTTCGGGCAGAAGCGGAATCCTGCCTGGAAAAATATCAGAGTCTGGCAAAAGCCTATTATTCCCTCCAGAAATCTGAGCAGAAAAAATATCACCATAACTGGGAAAAACTAATTGAAAAATTTCAGGCTCTGGCAAATGCTTATCCTTCCTGCTCCAAAGCAGATGATGCCCAATTTATGGTGGGAAGATTATGGTATGAATGCTATCTCGTCTCCGGACTCTACTCAGATGCAATTAACTCTCTCTCTGCTTTTTATCGGGTGGTGGAAAAATATCCCAAAAGCTCGCTCAGCGATGATGCTCTTTTGTATCGGGGAAAAATCTATCTTAAGCTTAATAAAACCGAGCAGGCAGGAGATGAATTTAAGAAAATCCTCTCGGAGTATCCTCAGGGCGATTGCGTAAAATCTGCCCAGAAATATCTAAAAAGCCTTTCTTCAAAATCTCCCCCACCAGAAAAAGCTCCGCTCCGAAGCAATGATGCCATTGCTTTAATTCTATCCTCAGGGAATCCAGAACTCACCAGGGAGCCAGGAAATAAGAACCTAGCTAAGCTCATCCAGATCCGTTACTGGTCTGCTCCCAGCTATACCAGAGTAGTTTTTGACCTGGACCGAAAAACCAGCTTTAGCGCTCCTCATCTTTTAAAACCCGACCCAGAGCTGGGCACCCCACCCCGGCTTTATATTGACCTTTATCAAACCCGGCTGGGAGAGGAATTTTCCCAAAATTATCCTTATAAAAACCGTTGTTATGAGCTTCCGATTGGTGATGGACTTCTCAAGCGTGCCCGGGCTGGTCAGTATCAGCCTGAGGTGGTGCGGGTGGTTTTAGATATGGAATCCATTCAGGAATTTAAATACTTCACTCTTCCTGCCAGCGAAGATGCTGGATTCCGGATTGTAATTGATGTTTACGGAGAAAAAGCTCAGCTTCCTCCTCAAAAAACAAGACCACCCTCTCAGCCTTCTCCTCCGCCCAAACCAGCCAGAGAAAAAAGACTGGTGATCGTGATTGACCCGGGACACGGCGGAAAAGACCCGGGAGCAGTGGGTCCTTATAAAACCAGAGAAAAAGATGTGGTGCTGAAAATCTCTCGCTATCTTGCCCAGGAACTAAAAGCTATTTTTCCCCAGGCAAAAATCATCCTGACCCGATATAATGACCGGTATCTCTCCCTGGTGGAACGCACTGCCAAAGCCAATGCTCTGGAGGCAGACCTGTTCATCTCCATTCACTGCAATGCCAATCCGGACCGCCGGGCTTATGGAATAGAAACTTATTACCTGGATAATACCACAGACCGGGCTGTTCTCCGGCTCGCTGCCCGGGAAAATTTTGTCAGTGAGAAGATTATGGAAAGCGCCGGCAGTGAAATCAACCAGATTCTCGCAGACCTCGCCACCACCAGCAAGGTAAATGAATCCATTCCTCTGGCAAAAAGCATTCAAAAGGAGCTGGTAAAAACCTTGAGCCAGAAATATTCTTATATAAAAGACCTGGGAGTAAAAAAAGCTCCTTTCTGGGTGCTGACCGGAGCGGTAATGCCCTGTGTGCTGGTAGAGGTAAGTTTTATTTCCAATCCCCGGGAAGAAAAACGGCTTGCCTCCAGCTCCTACCAGAAACTGGTTGCCAGAGGAATTGCCCGGGGGGTGAAAAGCTGGCTGAAAACCTCCGGCACCCTGACCAGCGTAGTTTATTAAAATGGAACAGCTCCGGGCAATGATTCTCTCTGCGGGTCTGGGAAGCAGAATGGAAAAAGCCGGGGAGAGCTTGCCCAAGCCTCTGGTAAAGGTTTTGGGAAAACCCCTGATTTATTATCCGCTCCAGCTCTTAAAGGAGGCAGGATTTAAGGAAGTGGTGATTAATTTATATCATCGGGCAGAGGAGATAAGGAGTTTCCTGGGCGAGGAATTTATGGGAATCAAAATCCATTTTTTAATTGAGCCCCGGCTTCTCGGCACCGGTGGAGGAATAAAAAATGCTCAGAAATTCTTCCCTGCCCAAAGATGGCTCACCTTAAATGCGGATACCATCATTGAACTTAATTTAAAGGAGCTTATCTCATATCATCAAAAACATAATCCTCTTGCCACAATGGTGGTAAGCCCGAGCAGAACCAACTCTTTTACCCCTATCTACCTGAACAAAAAAAATCAGGTTCTTGCCATCGGGAAAAAACCAAAAACTTCCCGGCACACCATCAAAACCGCATACTGCGGGGTGCAAATTCTGGAAGAAAATTTCCTGAAATACCTCCCGGAAGCTCCCGGCTCCTTGATTGAGCAGGGATACCTGCCTGCCCTTGGCTCTCAAGAAAAAATCATTGGCTATCTCTTTTCTGGCTTCTGGATACCAGTAGATGACCTGAAGGCAAAATTACAGGCAGAAACAGAGCTGAAAAATCGCACCGGAGAATAACTCTCTATTATTTCTGCTTTTCAAATCTTTCCCTTGCTTGTGGCTCTTTTTCCAGCCAGCCCAGATTAGCCTCTTCCTTACAATCCAGACTTTTAAAATAAGGCTTGAGGTCTAAAACCGGGCTTCGGTCATAAGCATCAACCGGGCTGGTGATTAAGACATTATCTTCAACCCTTTTCAAGCGGACAATACTCATTCCAATAAAGTTTGGTCGGTGAGGAGACCTGCTGGCAAATACCCCCACCTCTTTTCCTTTGAGCCAGGGAGGATGAGCTTTAAGACTTTCCCGCTCGCTCCGGTCAAGATAAAAAAGAACATAAATATAGTTAAACTTCTCCAGCCCTTTCAACCCCTCCTGAAATTCCGGGAAAATAATAATCTGAGATTCCTGCTCAGAATCCATTGGCGGTTGGAAGGGACAATTACCCGGACCATAACAGGTGCGAAGCTCTCCAATTGCCTTTAAAATTATCTCTTTCTTCATCTTCCCCTACTCCTGCTCGTCTTATGATAAGACTTGACTAATCATAGCAGTTTTGAGTAAATTTTTACAAACCCCAGCCAGAAAGGAGAAAAAAATGAAGCAGATAAAAATTCTTGCCCTGCTCAGCCTGATATTTTTGGCACTTCAGAGCGCATCTGCCTGGGAAGTGAAGGTAAAAATTAAGGAAGGAGATTGTCAGGGAGAATATCTTCCTTCCTCGCCTCTGGAAAAATCAGCCCGTTATCTTTTAACCTCAGCCAATAAAACCTGTGCGGAGAAGCTGAGCCTGATTTATCAGCAAGAAAAGCAAAAAGAAAACCAGCTTTATTTCTTTGCCCTGGACTATCAGGCAAAATCCCCTCCCGGGGCAGAAAATGGGATAGTTTTAAACCTCATTCCGCCCAGAGCAGAAAAATTAATGGGCGCCCGGGTATCTTTTATCTACTGGACCGAGCCTTTTTACCGCCCTGGCTTTAAAAGGCTTCCCAGAGATATTCAATTCATCCTCTGGCAGGAGCCGGAGGGAAAATACGGAGCAATGATACCTCTGGTGGGAAGTGGATATCGCTCCATTATCAACGGGGCGAACAATGGAATTGAAGTGTCTGCTTCCAGCTATGTTTCAGATTTTATCCCTAAAGAGCCGGTTCCAATGCTGGCAATTGCCCTTGGCAAAGACCCATATCAACTGATTCCCGAGCTTTACAAATACGGAATGGAGAAAATGGGAAATCCGGGAAAACTCCGCTGGGAAAAGCCCTACCCGGAGATTTTTGAATACATTGGCTGGTGCTCCTGGAATGCTCATTACACCAAAATTGATGAGAAAAAGCTCCTCACCCACGCCAGGAGTTATAAAGAAAAAGGCTTTCCCATCGGCTTTTTCCTGATTGATGACGGCTGGCTGAGCGTAGGACCAACCTCTGCGTTTCTCATTTCTCACGCAAGTTATTTAACTGATTTTAAAGCTAACCCGGAAAAGTTCCCTCAGGGGCTGGCTCATACTGCAGGTGAGTTGAAAAATCTGGGAGTGAAGTATGTTGGGGTCTGGCATACCTTCCAGGGATACTGGTCCGGGGTGCTGAATGATTCCGAGCTTGCCAGGAAAGAAAAATCCGCGCTTTTCCCTTACAGTGAAAAAGGCTCCATTCCTCATCCTCTGGAGGGCAGGGGTGAGAAGTTTTATCAGGACTGGTATCAGTTTTTAACCGGTGCCGGGATTAATTTTGTCAAGGTGGATAATCAGAGCACGATGAGTTCTCTGGTCAAAGATAAAATTCCCATCAGTTATGCGATGGCAGGGGAGCAGAGAAATCTCCAGCGAGCCGCAGGAGATTATTTTAACTATAATGTTATCAATTGTATGGAGATGAACATAGATGTGGTCTATCACTGGTGGGGCACAAATATTGGAAGGACGAGCACGGATTATAACCCGGAATTTCCTTTCTCCCTGAATAATCCCAGGGCACATATTCATAAAAATATTATGAATGCCCTCTGGTTTACCAATCTGTCTTATCCGGATTATGATATGTTTCAGACTCACAATACTGGAGCAGTAATGCACGCTTTAGCCCGGGCTATCTCCGGCGGTCCGATTTACACCACAGACAAAGCCGGAAAAGAAAAACTGGAAGTGCTTTATCCTCTAATCTTCTCGGACGGAAAAATTCTCCGCCCGGACCAGCCTGCCCTTCCCTGCCGGGATAGTTTATTTGGTGACCCGAGATTTCAGACTAAAGCCTTAAAAGCCTTTACCCGGGTGGGCAAGTCCGGGATTCTGGCAGGATTTAATCTCAATTATTTCTCTCTCCCGGTTTCCTTTACTTATTCGCCCAAAGATGTTGAAGGGCTTGAAGGAAAGAAATTTGCCAGCTATGAGCATTTTAGTCAGGAAAAGAAGGTGATGAGCCTTTCTGAGCAGGGCAGGATGAGAATTCCCTCATATCAGGCACGGCTCTGGATTTTCTCTCCAATTGAAAAGGGATTTGCCAGCATCGGGCTGATTGATAAATATCTCTCCCCCCGGGCGGTTCTGAGCGAAAACATCTCGGGACAAAAAGCTCAAATTCAGCTTTATGAAGCCGGGAAATTCCTGGCTTACTGCCAGCGAGAGGTTAAAGAGATTCTGGTTGGTAAAAAACTGCTTTCACCCAGGCGGGTCAAATTGGAAAATAACTGGCTTGAGCTTGACCTCTCAGAGCTGGATGCCCAGCCTCTGGAAATTATTATAAAATTCAAGGAGTAAAAAAATGGCTGATTATATCCTTGCTATTGACCAGGGCACAACTGGAAGCCGGGCGTTTATCATTAACCCAGAGGGCGAAATCATTGCCGGAGCTTATTCAGAATTCACTCAGATTTTCCCCAAGCCGGGATGGGTGGAGCATAATCCAGAGGAAATCTGGGAAGTGACGGTCCGGGTGATTAAATCTGCCCTGGAAAAAGCAGGAATCAAAGAGTCGGAAATTGCAGGAATCGGCATCACCAACCAGAGAGAAACCACGGTTTTATGGGAGAGAAAAACCGCTAAGCCGGTTTATAATGCAATCGTCTGGCAGTGCAGACGCAGTGCAGGAATCTGCCAGAAGTTAAAAGAGCAGGGCTGGGAAGAAAAAGTCCGGGAAAAAACCGGGCTGGTGATTGATGCTTATTTTTCTGCCAGCAAATTAAAATGGCTTTTTGATAACAAGCCCGAGCTTCGCCAGAGAGCAGAAAAAGGCGAGCTGGCTTTTGGCACCATAGACTCCTGGCTGATTTACAGGCTCTCTGGCGGAGAAGCCCACTGCACTGACTACACCAATGCCAGCAGAACTATGCTCTTAAACATCAAAGAGAAAAAATGGGATGATGAGCTTCTGGAACTTTTCGGAATTCCTGGTTCGGTTCTGCCTGAAGTAAAAACCAGTGCTGGAATTTTTGCTCAAACTAACTGTTCGGAATTACCCAAAGGAGTGCCAATTGCCGGGGTTGCCGGAGACCAGCAGTCTGCTCTGTTTGGTCAAGCCTGTTTTGAGCCGGGGCTGGCAAAAAATACCTATGGCACTGGCTCATTTCTTCTGGTATATCTGGGCGATGAGCTGGTTTATTCCCGCTCCGGACTTCTTACCACTATTGCCTGCTCTCCAGAAGGAAAACCAGCTTATGCCCTGGAAGGCTCTATTTTTATTACCGGGGCGGTAATTCAATGGCTCAGAGACCAGCTCGGGATTATCAGCTCTGCACCAGAGAGCGAGGAGCTGGCAAAAAAGGTGGAGGATAATGCTGGGGTGTATTTTGTTCCGGCTTTTGTTGGGCTGGGTGCTCCTCACTGGGATATGGAGGCTCGGGGAGCAATTCTTGGCTTGACCCGGGGAGCAAGCAGAGAGCATATTGTCCGCTCTGCTTTAGAAAGCATTGCCTATCAAACCCGGGATTTAGTTGAAGCAATAGAGAATGACTTAAAGAAGCAAGCAGGGAAAATCAGCGAGCTTAGGGTGGATGGCGGGGCAAGCAAGAATAACTTTTTGATGCAGTTTCAGGCGGATATTCTGGGGATTGCGGTGGACCGCCCTCAGCAGGTAGAGACCACAGTGCTCGGAGCCGGATATCTGGCAGGAATTGGAATTGGTCTCTGGAAAAGCGGTGAGATGATTAAAAAGCTCCGCAAAACCGAGGCAAGGTTTGAGCCTTCTCTTTCCCCGGAAAAACGAGAGGCGCTTTATCAGGGCTGGCAGGAAGCGGTAAAAAGAGTAAAAAGCAATATATAGTTATTGACCCTATTCCTATAGTCTGGGAAAATATAAACTATGAGAAAGAAAATTTCCGCAAAGGTGCTTCTTGGAATCGGGATGTTTGTTCTTTTATCTCTGACCATTTCCTGCCCCAAAAAAACCGCTCCACCTCCCAATGTAATGATTCTTTTAATTGACAGCCTCAGAGCAGACCATCTGGCAGATTACGGCTATCACCGAAACACCAATCCTTTTCTTGCCCGGTTTGGCAGGCGGGGAATCAGGTTCACCAATGCTTTTACTCAATCCACCCATACCAAAGTGGTGGTGAGTTCTTTATTTACTGGACTGCTACCGGTGGTGCATAAGGTAAGAAAGGCAGCTTCTCCCAGTCTGGAGAATGAGAATAAGATTTTAAGCGATATTTTATCAGATAAATTTCTCACTATGGCAGAGGCGTTTAAAAATAACCGCTATACTACTGGTGCTTTTGTCACCAATCCCCATCTTAGGGAGTTTTTTGGCTTAAATCAGGGATTTGACCATTATCAATATCTGAATTCTCTTACCCGGGCAGATGAGCTTAATCGGGCAGTGCTTGAGTGGTTGGACCAGCATCAAGAAAAACCGGTTTTTGTTTATGTCCATTATATGGATGTTCATATGCCTTATAATCCCCCGGCTAGTTATCAGGGGCTTTATTTCTTTGGACCTCCCCGCGGTTTATATATTTATCAATTTAATGGACCCTGGCGGTTTGCTCAGGAGCCAGACCGCCTGAGCCTGGAATATACAGTTGCGCTTTATGATGCTCAGATTAACTACTGGGATGATGCCTTCAAAAGATTTATCTCTGCTCTGGAGATGAGGGGCTGGTTAAAAAATACCCTTTTGATTATTCTCGCAGACCACGGCGAGGAGTTTTATGAGCACAAAGGCTTCGGGCACGGCTTCACCCTTTATGAAGAACAGCTCCATATCCCGCTTTATATAATTTTCCCCGGAGTGCTGAAGGAAAATCAAACCAATGACCATCTGGTTCAGACCATTGACCTTTTCCCCACCATCTGCCATCTGGCAAAGATAAAATGTCCGAATCTGTCCGGAGAAAACATCTTTTCTCCAAAAAAGAAAACCAAATACATCTATTCTGAGACCTATCGGGGAAAGGTTCCGAGAAGCATCCGCACCGAGCGGTATAAACTGGTTTTCAATGCCGGGGTGCAGGAATATGAAATGGAGAATCTGGTCAAGCTCTTGAAGAATCTCAATTCTCCTCTGGTAAAAAATTATCTGGAGCTTTATGATTTAAATAAAGACCCCAAGGAGCGGAACAATATTTTTTCTCCGACCAATCCCCGGGTTAAGGAGTATATTTATCAGCTTTTGCAGGTTTTTCGGCAATCCCGGGGAAAAGCAGAGCAGGTGGAGCTGGACCAAAGAACCATTAAAGAACTAAAAAGCCTTGGGTATATAAAATAAATTTCAACCGGGGAGAAAAAGAAGAGCCCGGGAGCAAATTTTCTCCCGGGCTTTTTCCAGAGATTTTTTCAGGATTTCATTTCCTGGGGCTTTTCTCTACGAAAGACTCTCCGCACCAGCATTTTCAAATCTTCCGCAATGTCATCAATTATGGTATAAATTGCCGGGACAATCAAAAGGGTAAGGATGGTGGAACTGAAGAGCCCACCGAAAACCGCAATTCCCAGTGGTTGTTGCATCTCCATTCCTTCTTCCAGAGCAAGAGCAATGGGAAATACTCCGAGCATAGTGGTTAGTGCGGTCATCAAAATCGGGCGGAGCCGAACCCTGCCGGCTTCAATCACTGCCTCCCTTCTCGGCATTCCCTGACGATGATATTCAAGGACAAAGTCAATCAGCACAATGGAATTGGTTGCGACAATTCCCACCAGCATAATCATTCCAATATAAGCTGAGGTATCCAGCGGGGTGTTGGTTATCCATAGAGCAATAAGAGCTCCGGTAAAGGCAAAAGGAATGGCGCTCATTATTGTGAAGGGATGCACCAGAGATTCATAGAGGCTGGCAAGAACCATATAAACCAAAAATACCGAGAGAATAAGCATTATGCCTAAATCTGCAAAAGCTTCTTGCTTATCTTCCCAGTCTCCGCCGAATTCATAAAAATACTGCTCAGGGAAGGGATAGGATTCCAGCACCTGGTTGACATCTTTTATAATCTCGCTGAGCGGACGCTCGGTTTTGCTCGCTTCAACCGTTACCATTCTTTTGCTGTTTTCCCGCTCAATAAAAACTGGCGTCAGGCTGGAGCGAAATTTTCCCACCGCCCGGGCAGGCAATTGAAAGCCAAAGGGAGAGCTCAGGGGAATGTTCTCAATATCTTTCAGGTCATCTCTATCCTGCTCCCGGAACCGCACCCGGATATCATACTCATCTCCAGCTTCCCGATACCTGCTGGCAATTTGACCATCTAAGGCGGTGTTCATTGTCATCTCTGCCTGAGCAGTAACCAAGCCATAGCTGGAAAGCAGGGTTCGGTCAAAGAAAAATTCTTCCCGGGGAGCTTTTTCTTCCATACTGGTGGTGACATCTCTGATGCCTTCAATATTCTTCAGCCGGTCCGCAAGCTCCTCAGCAATTTTCCTTAATACCTGCAAATCCTCTCCAAAAATTTTTATTTCTACGGGTTTTCTTTCTCCGCCCATTGCACTTTCCATCCCCATATTAGCAAAAGCAATTTGGGCGCTGGGAAGCTGTTTTTCAATCTCATCCCAGAAAGCTCTTACCTGCGGAAAACGATTAAATCCACCTTCAGATTTTTTCTTAAAAAGGAAAATCAAGCGAGCATCATTGGTTCCCATTGCTTTTCCGCCACTCATCACTGCCCTTCTTGGGTCGCTAGACTCACCAATTATTTCCACACTGGCTTTAAGGTCAGGAAAGGTTTTTATAATCTGGTCCTCAATGCTTTTAACCACTTTTTCAGTTTCTTTATATGGGGTTCCGGTGGGAAGTTTCATTGTTATCTGATAGGCGCCCACATCTGCTTCTGCCATAAACTGAGTGGGAATCTTATACTTCAAAACTACCAGGGTAAAGACCAAAACCAGCACTGCCAGGGCAAGGACTTTTCCCCGATTATCTAGGGTCCAAGCCAGAATCCAGGCATAGGCGTTTTGAATATGAGAAAACACCTGTTTTTTGGGCTTGCCTGATTTTCTCACTGCTGGCCTGGGACGCAAAAATCTGCTACAAAGCATCGGGACAATGGTAAAAGCCACCAGCAAAGAGCCCATCAAGGCAAAGAAAAAGGTAACCGCAAAGGGACGAAATAGCTGGGAGCTCAATCCCCGGATAAAGGCTAAAGGTAAAAAGATAATCACCGCTACCACCGTCGCCCCGGTAATGGCAATGGCAACTTCTCTTACTCCTTGTTCCGCAGCTCTTCTTGGCTCCCAGCCTTTTTCCAGATACCGGAAGGTATTTTCCACCACCACGATGGAATCATCCACCAGCTTGCCCAGAGCCACAACCAGTGCCCCCAGGGTAATCATATTCAGGGAATAACCAGCAAAATAAATGCAGGCAAAAGCAATCAGCAAAGAAAGCGGAATAGAAACCGCCACAATCAAGGTAGGAGCAAAACTGAATAAGAACAGAAGCAAAACCAAGCCGGCACCAATTGCCCCTTCATAAGCAGCTCGCTTAAGAGCATTGATGGAATCAGTAATAAAGTCGCTCATATCTATAGCCTCAGTTAGCTTAACTTCCTCGGGCAGACGCTTCTGGATATCCGGCAGGGCTTTTTTAATATTTCTTGCGGTCTCAACAATATTGGCATCGCTTTCTTTCATCACGATCAGAGCCACTCCACTATAAGTCTTACCCTCTTCTATCCTGCGAATCGATTCTTCAACCTCCTCATACCCATCAATAACCTCAGCTACATCTCTGAGCCTGATGGGACTTACCGAGCCTTTTCCCTCTAAAGGCTGTGCCATTCTTAAAGCTTTTTTCAACTCCAGATTTTGCCTTTGAGCCGGGCTGATCCCGTATCCCACCACCAGATTTCTCAATTCCTCCAGGTCAGTAAACTCTCCTTTTGCCTTGATTTCCAGACGAGTTCTGGGAAGATTGATATGACCAATAGTCATATCCAGATTGTGGTACCTTATGGCATTAACGATATCTGTAAGGTCAAGTCCGTAGGCAAGAAGCTTATCTTTATTGACCTCAACCTTAATTTCTCGATCCAGCTTGCCCATCACCATAGCACTGGCAACTCCGGGCACACGCTCAAGAAGGGGAGAGACAATATCATCCGCCATCTTCCCCAGCTCAAATCTCCCCCTGCCCTCACCAATAAGATGTAAAATTACTACTGGCATCTCTTGAACATTTATCTTGAAAATAAATGGCTGTTCCGCCTCCTCGGGTAAATAGTCTTTGACTCTCTCAATTCGGTCCCGAATATCATTTGAAGCGGTATCTAAATCAGTCCCCCAGTTAAATTCGCAAATGAGCACGCTCATTCCTTCACTGGAAATGCTTTTGACATTTTTTATATCAGGAACTGTGCGGATAACTTCTTCCAGAGGTTTGGTCAGTCTCTTTTCCACCTCTTCCGGACCGGCTCCGGAATAGCCGGTAACCACAGTCAACTGGGGAAATTCTATCTCCGGCATCATTTCCAGCGGAAGCCTCCAGAGAGCAATTATCCCAACCACACTGATAATCAGCATCCACATTACGATGGTAACCGGTCTGCGAATCGGGAAGTTAAAAAAGCTCATTTTTCTCCCTCCTCTTTTTCCAGGGGTTGTTGGGCTAAATTCCGGGCAATCCGAACCCGAACCCCATCTTGAAGAACCGCCTGCTCCTGGGCTATAAATAACTCCCCGGGCTTGACCCCCTCCAGAATCTCATAGTTATATAAATCATAATAGCCGAGCTTGACCTCTCTTTCCCGGGCAATTCCTTCTTCCACTATATAGATGATATTCTTTCCCAGTCTTCTCAGCACCGCGGTCTTTGGAACAATCGGGACCTTTTGATGCTTATCTACCACCAGCTCAATCCGAACAAACATCCCGGGTCTTAAAAGATGTCCGGGATTTTCAATCTCAATCTCCACCTCTGCGGTATGAGAAAGCTGGTCTAAAACCGGGGCAATCTTTATCAGCTTTCCTTTAAACCATTTACCTGGATAAGCATCATTGTAAACCCGGGCAAGCTGTCCGAGCTGGAGTCGGGCATAATCCTTTTCAATCACACTGGTTTTGACCCGAACCTTATCAATATCCACCACCGTGGCAATGGGAAACTGAGGAGAAACCATTGCTCCGGGGTCAAAAAGGAGCTTTGCCACCACTCCCCGAACCGGGCTTTCTACCGGATAATGACGAAACTTCACCCCGGGAATATCCTGATTAACATAAGCAATCACCTGGTCCTTCCTCACCTCATCTCCTTCTTCCACCACATTCCGAATCAGCTTGCCAGAAACCTTGCTGATAACATTTACCTCAGAACTCGGTTCTATATAACCATAAAGCTCAATGACATCTTCTATATCGCCCAGTTTAACTTCATCTACTACCACCGGAACCTCAATCTCCGCCAGCTCGCTCTTTGCCTCCTTTTTCCCACCCCTGCTGGAAATAACCACTCCAACTATTCCCAGCAAAAGCAAAGCCACCAAAACCAAAAAAACTATCGTAGCCCTTTTCATTTTTTCTCCACCTCCATTTTTCCTATGGCTTTTTCCAGCTCCACCCAGGCAATTAACCAATCACTCACCGCTCTAAGATAATCTGCCCTTGCCCGGGTAAGATTAACCTCGGCATCCATTACCTCCAGATTATTTGCCATTCCCTGCCGGTATTTTTCTTTTGCGGTTTCAAAATTTTCCCGGGCAGATTCTACGTTTACCTTCTGTGCCTCCACATTTTCCCGGGCAGAAACCAGCTTTAAATAGGCACTGGTCACCTCTATTTCCACTCCTCGCTCCAAAGCCCTTTTTCCCCAGCTCACCTGCTCCAGCTGGCTCCGGGCTGATTTCATATCCCCATAGGTCTTAAGACCATCAAAAAGATTGATGCTGGCACTTACTCCTGCCTGCCAGCCTTCCCGCCAGACCTCATCATTGGGAGGCATCTCCTGACCCCGACTCCATTGATAGTTGGCAAATAAAGCCACCGTGGGAAGATAACCTGCCCGGGCAATTTTCAGCCCGGCTTCTGCCTGCTTTTTTCTGATCTCCAAACTCTTTAAATCCGGTCGCTGATTAAGCGCGGTTTCTAAAACCTGGGAAAGCTCAGGGATTTCCCTTGCCTGATACTCAAGCTTTCCCACCACCTCTACATCAGTTTCCGGCGCCAGATAAAGAATATTCTTCAAAGCCAGCTTTGCCAGCTCCAGACCATTATGAGCCTGAATCTGCTGGGGACGAAGAGAGCTGAGCCGGGATTTTACCTGAAGCAGGTCCAGATTACTAACATACCCTTCATTATACAGAGCCTTCACCTGACGATAATGCCCCTCCATCACCTGATACGACTGGTCAATCACCCGAACCATCTCCTGGGCTAAAACCACCTGATAAAACGCCTGCTTAACCTGAGAAACCAAATCCAGCCTGGCTTGAGCCAGCTCCAGCTCGCTCGCCTCCAGCTCCAGCTTGCTCGCCTTATAGCCCTGAGTGGTTCTACCTCCGGTATAAACCGGATAGGTCAGCTCAATTTTAAAGTTATAAATATCTCCCTCCCGGGTGTTGGACATCTCAAAGCTGGGAAAAGGAATAAAATGAAGATGAGTGGGAGGAAGCGGAGTGCTTTCATTGGCAAAGGGAAAACTGGTAGGAATCATCTGCATCTCTCCGCTTTTAAATTCCGGAAGATTGCTCGCCCGGGTGTAAAGCCCGCTGGCTTTCAATTGTGGAATTAAATATGAACGGGTGCTGACCAGCTTGCCCCGGGCAGATTCCACCTTTGCCTCTGCCATCTTAATCTGGGGACTGTTCTCCAGTGCCAGTTTGATGCACTCATCCAAACTCAATTTGAGCACCTCGCCCGGCTCCGCCCTTAAAGAAAAACCCCAGAGCAAAATCAAAACTCCCCAAATTCTCCATCCAATCTTCATTCTTATCTCCTCCCGGTTTTCTCCACTCCCTGAAAAAATATCTCTAAAATCTGTTCCTTGCGACTCAAAAGAGAATAACCCCTGCCAGATTCAATCCAGAAAAAAAGCGAGCCGTTAATCAAACCCATAAATGCCAGTGCCATTTCCTCTGGACGAAACCGCTTGAAAATCCCCTGCTTGACTCCTTCCGCCATTATCTGGGAAAGAGTAGAAATAAACTCAAGATGCTTGGCACGAATTACCTCTGCCAGCTCATCTTTTAAATTCCATTCAAAACTCTGGCGATTTAAAGCAAGAATATGAAACGCCTGCCACTTTTTCTCAAAATACTCAAAAAGCACCCCAGTTAATTTCTCCAGCTTCTCCTTCGCATCCTTGCCCTGAGAAATTGCCCACTCCACCAGCTCCTCAAGCTCATCAACATTCCGCTTGAACAGCTGGAAAAATAAATCCTCCTTGCTCCTGAAAAAATTATAAAGCGAGCCAATGCTGAATTCTGACTCCCTGGCAATCTCACTCATAGAGGTCTGATGATAGCCCTTCCGGGAAAAAAGCCGAAGCGCAGTATCCAAAATCTCATTCCGACGGGCAACCTGCTCCCGCTCTTTTCTGGAAAGTTTCTTTTTTTCTGAAGATTTTCCCATTTTAGAATTGAGATTCAAATTTTGAAATCAAGATTCAAAGATAAGGCATAATCCACCTTATGTCAAGTTCAGAAAAAACAAAAAATTTAAAAGGAAATCCCATTTTTTAAAGAAAAAGTTTCTAAATTTTAGTCTTTTGGATTTTTTCAGCATTTTCTTTTAAAGCAAATCAAAATCTATATTGTCCGGCTAATTGATTTTTCGGGGAATTCCGGCAAAATCTTTACTGATGAAAAGAAAAATTTTTCTAATCCTTTTTCTATTATTTTCGTTTGCTTCCTGCGAAAAGAAGCTGAGCCTGGTAAAAATCAAAGACCCGCTCAATCCCGGGGAACATTTTCAGCTCGGATTGATTTATTATCAATCCGGAGAATATCAATCCGCAGAGCGGGAGTTCAAAATGATGCTGAAAAATGAGCCGGAAAATTATCTGGGCTGGTTTTATCTCGGACTGGTTTATCATCAGGAGAAAAAATACCAAAAAGCGGTTCGGGCTTACAAAAAATCTCTTTCGCTGAATCCGAATTACGCTCCTGCCTTTAACAATCTGGCAGATGCTTATCTTAACCTCCACCAGCTCGCTTCCGCAGAGAAAAATATCAAAAAGGCTCTGGAGCTGGAAAGTAATCCGGCATATTTTCTAACCTATGCCCAGATTCTTTTCCAGAGCCACAGAGCGGAAAAAGCCTGCCAAGCCCTGGAAAAAGCCCGGACTCTGGCTCAAGCAAACCTCCCGGAGGCAGAAAAACTATGGCAGGAAAATTGCCAGTAAAATTAAAAGCCAGGCTGAAAAAACTGGACCAAATCCTGGCTCAGTATCAATCCGCTCTGGTAGCTTTTTCCGGCGGAGTAGATTCCAGCTTTCTTTTAGCCCGGGCAAAAGCGGTTTTAGGAGAAAAGGTCAAAGCGGGTATGATATATTCCCTTCTTATCACGGAACGAGAAAAAGAGCGGGCAGAAAAATTTGCCCGAAAGCTGGGAGTGGAGCTGATTATCTTAAACTCCAATCCCCTGAGAGAAAAAAAACTGGTGCAAAATCCTCCCAACCGATGTTATTACTGCAAAAAAGAAGAGTTCAAAGCCCTGAAAAACCTTGCAAAAAAACTGGGATTAAAAGAGGTGCTGGAAGCCAGCAACCTGGATGACCTGAAAGACTATCGCCCGGGAAGAAAAGCTCTCCGGGAGCTGGGAATCAAAAGCCCGCTGGTGGAAGCAGGTTTCAGCAAAGAAGAAATCAGAACCGCAAGCAAATTCCTCGGACTGGAAAGCTGGAGCCTTCCCTCCAATGCCTGCCTGGCTTCCAGATTCCCCTACGGAGAAAAACTTACCAAAAAAAAATTACAGCAGGTGGCAGAGGCAGAGGAATATCTTTACCAGCTCGGGTTTCGGATTTTTCGGGTTCGGTATCATCAGGAAATTGCCCGGGTTGAACTGGGAGAAAGGGAATTGAAAAAGCTCCTTTCCCAGCCCGAACTTCGGGAAAAAATCGCAGAAAAATTCTTTAAGCTCGGCTTCACCTACACCTGCCTGGACCTGCTCGGATACCAGAGCGGAAGCCTGAACAAAATGCTGAAAAGAAAAATAGAACTTTGAAAATTTCACGGAAGCCCAGAACAAAAATCTGAGCTAAATTTCTACCCAGCTAAAATATTCAAACACAATCTATCCTCTGTTAATTGCCAAGGGAGAGAAAAATAATCTGGCTTCTTTGCTCAGATTTTTTTGAAAGCGGGAAAAATTTTTCTTGATTTTTATCAAATTATCATTATATTCAAATAAAGTAGTAATAATGAAAAAGAAGTTGCCAGAAAATTTAAGCCAGACCTCCAGCCAAAAGCAAATCCAGTCTCCTGCCCATTCAAACCGATGTCCTCTCCATCCAGAAGAGAAGATTATTGCCCGCTGTGAAAAATTTGGAAAGGGCTATTGTAAAAAATGTTTTGAGCAGGGGCTTGCCCACTGCCCGAGCCCGGAAATGCATTGCAAGTTCCGGGCTTCCTGTCTGGTCTGGTTCTTAACTCATAGCAACGAAAAGAAAGAATTTTCTCAACGCTCTCCGGGAAAAGAATATCAGAAGGAGCTAGCCTGAGCCAGGATGTCCCAGTAGGCTCCCCGGGCGCCCTTTTTAATCAACCGCTCCAGATAAAGATTCTGGCTGTAATTATAGTTTTGCTCTTGGGAAGGGGAACTGGGAAGGAAGAAGCGAGGGTCATCATCAATCAATTTTTTGAGATATTCCAGTCCATCTTTTTGTAAGCCCGGCTCCAGGTAAAAAACTGGATATACCAATTCCGGATTATCCTCAAAATCTCCAATAACCCCGGGATGAGCATCTCCCCCATTTTCCCGGAGAAATTTCTCCAGCGGGGTATGAGCAAAGACTCTCACCCCAAAGCTCACCCCCACCCGCTCGGGCTTGATTTTCTTCATTAAACCGATGGTCTGTCTCAAAGTTTTTCTGTTCTCGCCCGGTGCTCCGAGAAGAAGGTCAAGCATAGTCCGAATTTGATATTTCCTGCACAGCTGGACTGCCCGAACCAGCTCTTCAGGAGAATGGTCTCTGCCCAGATTTTTCAGCATTTTTTCTGAGCCGGAATCTGCTCCAAAACAAATTCCGGCTCCGCCTGCCCGGGCATAAAGCCGGGCAAGTTCCTCATCAAAAGGCTTGGGAGAAAAATATCCCCAGAGCTTGATTTTCTTACCCAGACCGGAGCGGATTATCGCTTCCAGAACCCGGACCGAATGGTAATAAGGGCGATTGAACTCGCTATCACACAGATGAAACGCCCAGATACCCTGAGCAACTAACTGCTTGAGCTCTTCAACCACCGATTCTGGAGAGCGGAGCCGAAATTTTTTCCCCTTAGCAGAAAGGTCTGCACAATATATGCATTTCCCATCACAACCCCGTTTGGTCTCTATTCCCATCTGACCGCCAAGCTGAAAATAACGCTGATTGGCAATGAAACTCCGCTGAGGAAAAAAATTTTTAAGCTCAAATTCTGCCCTTTGTTCGGGCTTTTTATCCGGAAGAACCAGTCCGGGCATATCCTTCTCCTCTGGCGGGCGAGCACCTGCCAGTGCCTGAGCCAGCTTAACCATACTCCCCTCGCCATCGCCGTAAATTCCAAAATCTGCCCCCAGATATTTCAAAAGTGAGCCGGGAGCCAGGGAATATCCTACCCCGCCCACCACAACAGGAAAAGAGAAACTTCTTTTCAGCCAGCCAATTAGCCAGCGAGTCTGAGAAGCAAGAAATTTGCCGGAAAGAAAATAACAATCATCCAGATTCCTCAAACTAATTCCGACCAAAAGGGGCTTTTTTCTTTTCAAAAGATTAAAAAGCTTTTTGCTAAAGCCTTTATTCTGAAAAGCCAGGTCAAAAATTTTTACCTCAAATCCTGCTTCAGTTAAACTGGTAGCAAGATAATCAAGAGCCAGGGGAGCAATTCTCGGACGAAGTCGGTTGGTATTGACCAAGAGAATATAGCTCATTCTTAACTTTCAATATGAAAATAATGCAGACGCACCAGATAAGAAATAAAGGTAACCCCCCCGCCAGCAATGGTCAGCCAGAGAGCCAGAAACCTTCCAGGAAGAGAAAACAAAAACATTATGGCGGTTAAATGAAAAAGAAAAACCATAAATTTTGCCTCCGGGAAATTGGGAACATAATACTCCTTTTTCCCCAGCAAAGTGCGGATGATGGTAAAAAAAGCCCCCACTACCAGCACTCCACTGGCAATCCACAAAATCCAGCCGGGGAAATCGCTGTGAAAGGTAAGATAAAGCAAAATCGCATAGACCAGCAAAGAATCCGCCACCGGTTCCAAGCGAAGACCAAGTGGAGTCTCTTTTTTCAGCCAGCGGGCAAGGGTGCCGTCTATTTTATCACTTGCCAGCCCGGTAAGATATACCACCAAAACCACCCAGCGTCTGGGAGTAAAAAAAGTAAAAATAAATAACGCAATTGCAGAAATAATCCGATAGCAGGTGACCAAATTGGGAATCTCCCAGAGCTGGGTAAGATACACTGGTTGAACTTCCTTGCTCCGCTCTTTCCCCTCCCAAACTGGAGTGACAGCTTTTGGCTCAATTTTAAGCATCTGAAAATTTATCGTTCTTCTTCAGTTTCCTCTGAAGGCGTCGGCGCTGTCTCCTCTATTAATCTTGGCACCACTGCCGGACGAACCTCTTTTCTTTCCCGAATAATTTGAGGCTCTTTTTTCTCCTTCTCCCGGATTTCCTTTTTTGCTTGAAGCGAGGCTTTGTATTGCTCCAGGTCAAATTTAGGCTTCCAGCCCGGCTCCACCTCTATCTTCAAAATCTGTCCCACCCGGATAATATTGGGATTGGGAATCTGCTTTTTATTCAACTCCCAGATTTTCCGCCACTGCCGGGCATCTCCATAATAGTATGCGGAAAGGAGATGGAGATTTTCCCCTGCCTTGACCTGATGAAGCCGAAGAACCTTTTGAGTGGGAGTCTGAGGAACTGGCACAGGTTTTTTAATCTCTACCCCAGGCTTTGCCTCCGGCTCTGCCGGCTCCTGCTTTACTTCCTCTGAAGGAGCAGATTCTGTCTTCTCCTCTGCTTTTACCAGCCCAAATCCCGCAAGCATAATAATCAGCCCGGCTACCAGAATCCAGCTTAGCTTTTTCATCATCTCTCCTCCTTTTTAATCTCCTTTATTTATTTTACCTCAAATATTGTTTATTTGTAAAGGAAAAAATCTTTGAGCTGGAAATCTTGACAGAAAGCAGGAAAATCAGTAAATTAAATAAAGGTTGGAGGAGTGGCCGAGTCAGGTTTAAGGCGGCGGTCTTGAAAACCGCTGACCCGAAAGGGTCCGCAGGTTCAAATCCTGCCTCCTCCGCCAGGGAAAAAGCGGAGAGGTGGCCGAGCTGGTCGAAGGCGCACGCCTGCTAAGCGTGTGAGCCCGAGAGGGCTCCGTGGGTTCGAATCCCACCCTCTCCGCCATCTTTTTATACTGGAAATATACTCCCCTTCGTGATAATAATCTCTTAATGAGCAATTCGGGAGCAGAACTGTCTGAGCAAGCTCTTAAAGCAGGAAAGAAAAAAATCTACACTCTGGTTGAGGCTAAGGGGCTCTCTAAATCTGCTCTGAAAAGATTTACTCGCCAGCTGGATTCTGCTCTGAAAAAAACCGCAGAGCCTCAAACCGCTCTACTTTCCTTAGAGCGACTTCTCAGCGAGGCTCAGCTAAATCCCGAATGGCTTACTGAGAAAAACCGGCTGGAAAAACTGCTTTTGCTTTTCGGATATTCCGAAGCCCTCACCCAGCTAGCTCTAAAAGAGCCAGAGCACCTTTTCCAGGCTCTGGAGCTTTCTGAAAAAAAAGTCCTGGCAGAAAAAGACTTTTTTGCCGGACTTTCCCAGGAACTGGATTCAGCAGGAGGATACCCGGAGCTGGCAGAAAAAATCAGAAGGTTTAAAAATCTTCAGTATCTTCGGCTGGGAATATTGAATCTCTGGGAGCAGGACCGTCTGGAGCAGGAGATGAAGGAGTTGAGTGGGCTGGCTCAGGCTTGCCTGGAGCTGGGCGGAAAAAAACTGCTCCAGCTGAGCAAAGAAAAAAAACTCCCCGGGATAAAACCTGATTTTACCCCAGAAGGCTTCTGCGTAATTGCCCTGGGCAAGCTGGGAAGTTATGAGCTTAATTTCAGCTCGGACCTGGATTTAATCTACCTCTGCCCGGACCTGGGCAAGGAAGAAAAAACCTGCCTGGAACAATACTTTTTATTTGCCCAGAGATACACCACCCTGTTCAGCGAGGCAGGAGAGCAGGGAATTGCTTTTAGAATCGACCTCCGTCTCCGTCCGGGCGGGGAGGGCGGACCCTTGGTCAACCAGCTGGGACAGGCGCTGGATTATTATTTCACCCAGGGACGGAGCTGGGAGCGACTGGCACTGCTCCGAGCCCGCCCGATTGCAGGTAAAAAAGCTCTGGGCGAAAACTTCCTTCAGCAACTGGAGGGATTTATTTTTCGTCGCTCTTATGATTTTTCCGGGCTGGAAGAGTTAAAAGAAATCAAAGCCCAGATAGAGCAGGAGGCAAAAGCAAGCTCTGATTATTCCCGGCTTGCCGGATTTGACCTGAAATTGGGAAGAGGAGGCATTCGGGAGCTGGAATTTTTTGTTCTTATCTTACAGCAAATTTACGCCGGGAGATATCCTCAGCTTAAAGTTAAGGGAATTATTCCTGCCCTGGAGGCTTTAAATCAGCTCGGTCTGGTGGCAGAGCAAGAAACCGAAAAATTGAGCCAAGCCTGGAATTTTCTCCGCCGGCTGGAGCACAGAATTCAACTTCGCCAGCTCCGTCAGGAACACAGAATCCCCCGCACCGAGCCGGGTCAGAAAATTCTTGCCCGGTCTTTTGGCTGTTATGACCCAGAAGCTCAAAAGGATTTTTTTGCCCGAATAAAAAAGACCCTGGAAGAAGTAGAGGAGATATTTTCCGGGCTATTTGGCACCACGGAGCCACAAAGCAGGTATTTGGCGCTAGCGAATCCGGAGCAAGACCCGGAAGAATTAGAAGAAGAATTCAGCGAGCTTGGCTTTTCCGAGCCAGCTTTAGCAGTGGAGCGCTGGATAAGACTGAGCCGAATTTTGTATCGGGACACCAGAAGCAAAAAAATTGCCCGAAGCTTTCTGGGAATTATTCTGGAAGAAATAGTCAAATCTGCGGAGCCGGATTTATCTCTTCTTCAGCTGGAGCGGTTCATAACCAATCTCCGGGCAAGGTTTAGTTATATTTCTTTGCTCAAGGATTTTCCTGCTTCCCGTCAATTGCTGATTGATTTATTTTCTCAGAGCGAGTTTCTGGGCAATATTTTTATCACCTATCCGGCTCTTTTAGATGAACTGCTCACCCCAGGAATTACCACTGAACCAACCCCGGTGGAGCGAGAAGCAGAGCTGGAGCGAAGGGTTTTACAGGCTCGGGACTATGAGGAAAAACTCCGGGAACTGGTCAGATTCCAGAAGCAGGAGCTGGTGCGAATTGGAATGAAGGAGCTTTCCGGAAAGCTGGATATCCGCCAGTTAGAAGAAGAATTAAGCCTTCTGGCAGAACTAATTCTGGAGCAGGCATACAAAATCAGCTGGGAAGAAGTGAGTAAAAAATATGGAATCCCTGCTCCTGACCAAAAGGGAGAGCGAGCCGGAATGTTAATTCTGGCACTGGGCAAGCTGGGTGGTAAGGAAATGAGCTGGGGCTCAGACCTGGATTTAATATTTATTTTTCAGGGCTCGGGGCGCACCCAGGGAAAAGAGCCAGTAGAGGTAAGAGAATTTTTCATTCGGCTTGCCCAGAAGATAATTTCCACCCTTCAGAGCCCCACCCCGGAAGGTTATCTTTATAAGATAGATACCCGGCTTCGTCCCAGCGGTAGGTTTGGACCCCTGGTGGTAAGTCTGGAGGGTTTTTTTGCCTATCATCGGGATTCCGCTCAGGTCTGGGAAAAGCAGGCTCTAATTCGGGCTCGTTCTTTGATTGACGGGGCAGGAATCCGCCGACAGGTTGAGGAGCAAATCACCAGGACGATTTTTTCCCACAATCACCCCCAGGAATTAAAAAACGAGATGAGCCGGCTTCTTTTAAAAACTCAAACCGAGCTTGCCAAAGAAAGTAAAAATCAATATGATATAAAATTTGGATATGGAGGGGAGCTGGAGCTGGAATACATCATTCAATTTTTCCAGCTTGCTTTTGGCAGGGCTCATCCCTCGCTGAGAGTGAAAAACACCCGGGAGGCTTTAAAAGCGATTTCTGAGCTGGGCTTGGTGGAAAAAGAGGAAGGCGAAATCTTAAAGCGGGCATTATATTTTTATCGGCTACTCTTATCCCGGCTTCGGATTTATCAGGACCGGGCAGAGGAGAAAATAACTCTGGAGCCGGAATTTTTAGACCGGCTGGCAAAAAAATTAAGAATGCCGGAAATTGAAAACGGAGCCCGGCTCCGAAAAAAGCTGGAGGAAACCCGGGAAGAGGTTCATAAAATCTTTTTAAAATATCTGGGAGGACAATAGAAGATGGAAAAGGCAAAAAAAATCTGGCTGGATGGAAAGTTTATTGACTGGGACCAGGCACAGGTGCATATTCTCACTCATACCCTTCATTATGGCTTTGGAGTATTTGAAGGCACCCGCTGTTATAAATGTGTGGATGGCTCCGCAATTTTCCGGCTGGAAGACCATCTCAGACGGCTTTACAATTCCGCCCAGATTCTCGGGCTGGAAATTCCCTATTCTTTTGAAGAAATGGTAGAGGCGAGCAAAGAGCTGGTGCGGGAAAACGGATTTGATGACTGCTATCTTCGGCATATTGTTTTTATTGGCGAGGGAGAAATGGGCTTGGGGACAATGAGCAATCCGATTCGGGTGGCAATTGCTGGCTGGAGATGGGGAGCATATCTGGGAGAAGAGGGCTTGAAAAAAGGGATTCGGCTCAAAACCTCCAGCTATACCAGAATCCCGGTTAATTCCTTTCCCAGCAAAGCCAAAGCAGTGGGGAATTATGTCAACTCCATCTTAGCCAAAAGAGAAGCCTTAAAAGCCGGGTATGACGAGGCGCTGATGCTGGACGAGAACGGCTATGTCGCAGAAGCCAGCGGAGAAAATATCTTCCTGGTCTTTGATAATACCTTAATCACCCCGCCGGAAAGCTCATCTATCCTCAACGGCATCACCAGAAAAAGCGTCATCCAGCTCGCCCGGGACCTCGGATACCGGATAAAAGAGCAAACCTTTCCCAGAGATATGGTTTACATTGCAGATGAGGTCTTCCTCACCGGAACCGCAGCTGAAGTCACCCCGGTGCGGGAGGTAGATGAGCGAAAAATCGGAAAGGGCAAAGCAGGAGAAGCCACCCTTCAAATTCAGGAAGAATTTTTCAAAGTGGTGCACGGAGAAAATCCCAGGTATAAAGACTGGCTCAGCTATATTTAAATGAAGCCCAAAAAATATACCAATCCCAAAAGGGAAAGGCTCAAACAAATCATCTTAAAAAAATCCTTCCAGCTGGGAGAGTTTGTCCTCAGCTCCGGGAAAAAAAGCGACTATTACATTGACCTGCGAACCACCACTTTAGACCCACAGGGGCTTTATCTAATCTGCAAATTCTTTCTGGACTATCTGAGGAGAAAAAACCTCAAAATTGATGCGGTGGGAGGATTAACTTTAGGAGCAGACCCGATTGTCGGGGGAATGGTTGCCCTCAGCCAGCGACGGAAAAAATCGCTTGCCGGGTTCATCGTCCGAAAAGAAACAAAAAAACACGGCACCCAGAAATTAATTGAAGGAAATTTAAAACCAGGCTGGAAGGTAGCCATAGTTGAAGATGTCATCACCACCGGTTCAAGCGCCATCAAAGCCATCAAATCCGCCCAGGAGCAGGGAGCAAAGGTAAAAATCGTTCTGGCAGTGGTGGACCGGGAAGAGGGAGGGAGAGAACAAATAGAAAAGCTGGACATTCCGGTTTATTCGCTCTTTACCGCCAGCGAATTAAAATCCTCTGCCCGAAAAATCAAAAAATGAAAAAGCCCTTTGCTTTTTCTCTCTGGCTTTGGCTTTTCTTTCTTTTCTCCTGTGCCCCGAGCTGGGAAAAAATCCAGCCAGAGCTGAAAGCCCATCCGGAGCAGGGAAAATATCTTGAGGTGAAATTCATTCCCAGCCCGGATTTCCTCTGCGGTGCCAGTTCTCTGGCAATGCTTTTTTCTTACTACGGAAAAGAGGTTCCGCTGGAAGAAATTGCAGAAAAATATTTCTCGCCTCAGGCTGGGGGAATGTTCACTCTGGATTTAATTGCCTGCGCCCGGGAATACGGCTTTGAACCAGAAGCTGAGCCGGGAAATCTGGAAAAGCTAAAACAGGCTTTAAACCAAAACAAACCGGTGATTGTCTTTTTAAACTATCTTCCTGAGCCTTTTCCTGCCCGGCATTTTGCCCTGGTGGTGGGATACTATCAGAAAGATGATAAGTGCTGGCTGATTCTTCACTCCGGCAGAACCCAAAACCAGCTCCTTCCCTGCCCCAAATTTACCAGACTCTGGAAAAGAACCAATTACTGGATGATGAGCCTGAAATAAACATCACAGGCATCCCCCAAGACCAAATCCAAATCCAGATGAAAAGATTGACAGCCCAAGGGGGATGGGTTAATTTAGAAGAAGGAGGAACTGTGGCGTCTAGCTATATAAACCGTTTGATAAATGATTATCTTATAACCGTAACCTACAGTCCCAAGCTTACAAGATATTTAGAGCTGAGCTTGACTGAAAGCGGGAAAGATGTATTGACCTATTTACCATCTGGCACCTTGCCACAAGATAAAATGATATTCTATCCTGATCTTGAAGGTTGCCCAACAATGCTAACATTTAAAGTCAACCACCCAGCACCTGAGGTGGATTTTGGGTTTATCCTTTTTGGCTCTCCCGATGCTCTTGCCTCCTCAACCGCTCATACTAAAAATGATTACTTATACTTCAAATGTTCACCTGATCCAGACAATAACAAAAGATGTACATCAAATTTAGAATGGAAAGATGCTAAAGGAAATGTCAATCATTCCTGGTCAGCTATTTCTGGTCCTTACGGAAATGGTAAATTGCCGGCTGGAGAATATAAAGTTCCAATTTCTGGATATGGCACATTTAAAAAAGAAAAATATCCGGATCTTAAAGGGATGTGCGATTCGCAAAATAATTGTTGGTATTTTAATCTTGACCCTCAATTCTCTACCTCTAGAAAGGGGCTTGCAATTCATCCTGATGGAGGTAAAGAAGGTACTAAAGGATGTATTGGGATAAGTAAAGATATTAAAAATACTCTTACAATAAGAAATAAACTTAGAGATTATCTTTTAAAACATAAAGATATAAAATTGGAGGTTACTGAATGAAAATAAAGATTCACAGATATTTTTTTATAACTTGGCTAATAGTATTAGCATTATTATTATTTTCAGATAATAAATCTCCAATGATTTTTTCAGAAATGGGATATTCAAAGATTTATCAGCCATCTGAGCTTTTAAGATTTATTTTTGATTTCGAAAAAGTTATAAACAAAAATGACCCCAATTTAACTGATTATTATTCGCTTTTTGGCCTTCATAATAGATATGGGAGATCAGAAGAGTTTTATGAAATTAAATGGTGTAAAGATAAATTAAAAGTAAGTGAGAATTCAAACAAATGTCAAAAATTCATCAGTCAACGCCATAGTAATCCTTCTGAATCACCATCATTTCGTCTTATAGAGATAAAGAAGACATTAGGAGCAGATAAAGAAAAGGTCAGACTTTTTATAGAAGTATCTTTTAAACCCTGTCAAAAACCCAAAGAAGTCAAAAATTTGGGCGATGTTAAGTTAGGAAAAAATGTAATTGGAACAACCATAATATCTGGACTTGCTTGTGATAGGAAATTGAATTGTAAAAAGATAATTCTAGAATTGCCTTGTAACGACAATGTGTTAAAGAATTTTGGTAAAATTGTTAGCATTAACATTAATGGAGAAGAATATTGATAGGACTGATACTGGAGGAAGGAGCGGTTTTGAAATTCATCCTGATGGAGGGAAAACAGGCACAAAAGGATGTATAGGCTTAACCCAAAATAATACAAAGCCTATCTATCAAGAGCTTAAAGATTACATTATTAAGTTTAAATTTCTATTTTTAAGTGTAGATTATTAAAGGGGAAGAAGATGATGAAGAAAATATTCGCTAGTTTTCTAACAATATTAGTTTTAATAATTCTTTTATCTTTCAAGCATTCTGAAAGCTGTATTCCAGTTGATTATGTGAAAATTGATTCTAAAATCATTTTATCCGCAGAAAAGAAGCAAGGTGATCATATGGTTTGGGGGTATTATTTTTTTACTGACAAAGCTAAGAAACAAGTATTAGTAATAAATGTTGGTTGTTGTATGTCTCCAGTTAATATTTATATTTTTTATAAGGATCAAATTCCACCAAGATTGATAAAGCATTATGAATTTCATTATCGTCATAATCAAATATCAAAAGAGCCTCTTTCTTATATTAAAGAAAGAATTAAAAATGCAACTATTCTTAAAGAGGAATTCTTTATTACCAAGAAAGGAATTAAGCTAGGAACAAGTTATAAAGATATAATCAACACTTATGGCGTTCCTGACAAAATAGAGATTATAAGACGCAATCCAAGAGTAGTTAAATATCATTGGTATGTATTAGGAAAAGAGGAAGCCAAATCAATTCCTGAAGTTATCAAAGAAAAAGTTTGTCCTGAGCTGGAATTCGGTTATGAGTCATATATAGAATTTGTTGAAGGGAAAGCTAGTGTTATTTATTTTTATTATGAACAACCTTAACCTAGCTATTTATCTAGATTTAAATTCTAAAAGACATTAGAGGATATTTCAAAGCTCTTTAAAAATTTCCTTCAATGTAGATTTCTAAAATTAAAAAATAAATAAAAGATTGACAGCTCAAGGGGAATGGGTTAATTTAGAGGAAGGAGGGACCGTGGTTTCCAGCTTCTTTAACCACAGCAACCGCTCGCAAAAAACCTTCTTTTAGATTAATAGTTTCAGATTTAAGCGGATAGAAAGATTTATCTGGGCTTGGGAAGATGAATTGCCTCTCCCAGACCTGCTTCCGCACATTCCATTATCCCTTCTGCTAAAGTGGGATGGGCATAAATGGTATGGGCAATATCTTCAAGACCAGCTCCCATTTTTAAAGCCAGTGCCAGCTCGTGAATTAAATTGGACGCCTCCGGCGCAATAATATGAGCACCGAGGAGTTTTCTGCTCTCCTGCTCAAAAATCAGCTTGAATTCTCCGTCTATCTCTCCCATTGCCTGAGCTTTGCCCAGGGCACGCACCGGAAATGTGGCACAGGCGTAATTTAAGCCCTTTTCCTTTGCCTGATTTTCCCGCAAGCCCACACTGGCAACCTCCGGGTCAGTAAAAACCACGCTCGGAACCACCTGATAGTCCATCTCCTCTTTCCCGCCCAGAGCATTACTCACTGCCACCTTTGCCTCAGCAGAAGCAATATGAGCTAAAAGAATCCCGCCAACTACATCCCCGCTGGCATAAATTCCCGAAGCTGAAGTCTCCATCCGGGAATTCACCCGGATAAATCCCTGCTCATCTCTTTCCACCCCGAGCTCTTCCAGGCCCAGATTATCACTGTTCGGCTTCCTGCCAATGCTGACCAGGATTTTCTCTGCCCGAAGCTCTACTCCGCTCTCGCATCGGGCACAAATTCCC
Source organism: uncultured bacterium (assembly GCA_964553915.1). GTDB lineage: Bacteria > RBG-13-61-14 > RBG-13-61-14 > RBG-13-61-14 > DRUE01 > CAZKMM01. Next base: position 5,752 of record CAZKMM010000003.1, on the reverse strand, counting down.
TCCGGGCTCTCCTCCACCCGAGCAATTTTCTCCCCCACAATCAGCTTGATTTTCCTTTTCTTCATCTGGCGGGCAATCAGCCTGCCCACCATTTCATCTTCAGTGGGAAGTGCCTGGGGCATCATCTCCACCACTGTGACTTCTGCCCCGAATTCCCCAAGGATGAACGCCCATTCACAGCCAATCGCCCCGGCTCCGATAATTAAAATGCTTTTCGGCACCTGCTCCAGTTGAAGCAGGTGGTCGCTGGTGAGGATTTTTTTGCCATCAACCGGAAAAGTGGGAATCCGGGCAGGAGAAGAGCCAGTGGCAATTAAAAAATTCCGGGCACCCAGCTCTTCTTCCCCCTGGCTGGTCTTTACTAAAACCTTATCCTTTGCCTTAAATCGGGCAGTGCCGAATTTAAGCTCAACCTTGTAGCTTTTAAGAAGGCTCTCTATCCCCCGCACCAGGGTTTTAACCACCTTCTGGTGAGTTCGCTCCAGAGTTTTTTTCAAATCCAGCTCCGGAGCCTGACTGATTTTTATCCCAAATTCCTCTGCCCGGCGAAAATAATGAAGAAGCCGGGCAGATTGAACCAGAGATTTGGTGGGAATACAGCCCCGATTCAGGCAAATTCCCCCTAAATGCTCCTTTTCGATCAAACAAACTTTTGCTCCGAGCTGGGCGGAACGAATTGCTCCGACATATCCTGCGGGACCTGCTCCAATAATCACCAGGTCATAAAGTTCCACTTTATCCTCCTTGAACTAAGAAATTTTTTCCTGAGAAAGGCAAAATTTGTCAGACATTTTCAGGAAATTGTCAAATCCACCTCTCCCTTTGAAGATATTTTCTTCTAAAATCAAGGACTTCTGCCAGCGAAATTCTGGCATAAAAATTGCTTATCAATTCAATGAAAACTAAATAAAAAGCCATCTTAGCCGGTCAGGTCTTTAAAGGTTCCCTCCTTTATCCCCCATCTCCCCGGACCGGCAAGATGGCTTTTTATTATAAGCAAATTCCCTCTGAAAAGCAAAAAATTCCTCTACCAGCTCCAGAAGTTTTTCTCTGCTTTTAACCTCCGAGAGTCTTTGCCGAAGCCTCAATGCCCCGGGCATCCCCTTGGTATACCAGATAATATGCTTCCTCATCTCCACCACGGCTTTTTTCTCTCCTGAAAGCTCCTCCATAAAGAAAAAATGTTTTAATATCACCTCCCTTTTTTCTTCCAGGCTGGGATAATATGCTTTTTGCTCCTTGATTTCTTTGAAAATCCAGGGATTGCCCAGTGCTCCCCTTGCAATCATCACCCCGGCACAACTGGTCTCTTTTAGCATCTGCCGGGCATCTTTCCAGCTCTTTATGTCTCCATTGCCGATTACCGGAATCTTTACCTTCTCTACGCAGGCTCTGATGATGCTCCGGTCCGCTTTCCCCTTAAATCCCTGCTTCTGGGTGCGGGGGTGAATAATCACCGCATCTGCCCCGCTCTCCTGAGCAATAAAGCAAAGCTCATCCGCATTGATGTTCTTCTCATCTATCCCGGAGCGCATCTTTACCGTGAGAGGAGTTTTTCCAATAGCCTTTTTAACCGCTTCAATCACCTTCCCTGCCCGGGGCAGGTCTTTCATCAGCCCGGCGCCCGCACCCCTGCTCACCACCTTCCGAACCGGACAGCCCATATTTATATCCACAATATCCGCCTCAGTGCCTGCTACCATCTCCCCGGCTCGTGCCATAATTTCTGGCTCGGAACCAAAAAGCTGAACCGCAAGGGGTCGCTCACTGGGATGAGCATATAAGGAGCGAAAAAGTCTTATCTGAGCCTCCCCTCCTGCCCGCACCAGTCCATCTGCACTGAGCATCTCGCTCCAGACCGCACTTGCTCCTAGCTGGCGAGCAATCCTCCGCATCGCACTGCTGGTAATCCCAGCCATCGGAGCCAGAACCGCATACCCCTCCAGCTCCAGGGAGCCGATCTTCAGTTTCTTTTCCATTCAGATTAGATGTTGAACTCTATCCCTGCCTTTTTCCAGTCATTAAGGAACCGCTCAATTCCAATGTCGGTGAGGGGATGTTTGGTGAACTGCTCAATTACCCGATAGGGCACCGTGACAATATCCGCGCCGAGCAAAGCCGCTTCCACCACATGCTGGGGATGACGGACACTGGCAACAATAATCTCGCTCTCAAACCCGTAATTGTCCCAGATGAAAACCAACTGCTCAATCAGGTCCATTCCCCGATGACCAATATCATCCAGCCTGCCAATAAACGGGCTGACAAAACTTGCCCCGGCTTTAGCAGCTAAAATCGCCTGAAGCGGAGAAAATACCAGCGTTACATTACAGCGAACCCCCTCCTGCTCCAGCACCTTGACCGCTTTTAAACCATCTTTGGTCATCGGAATCTTGCAGACAATATTGGGATGGAGCGCGTGGAGCCTGCGGGCTTCTTTTATCATCCCTTCTGCTTCCAGGCTCAAAACCTCTGCACTTACCGGTCCATCTACCAGCTGGCAGATTTCTAAAAGGAGTTCTTTAAAAGGCTTTTTCTCTTTTGCCACCAGAGATGGATTGGTGGTCACGCCATCAAGGAGTCCGAGCCTTGCCACTTCTTTAATCTCCTCAACATTGGCGGTATCAATAAAAATCTTCATCGCTCCTCCTCCTTTTTATTTTTTCTCTCCTCCTGAGATAATATGCAGAGCCGGGCACCAATCTCCTGAGGGTCTGCTCTGCATCTTCCAGGTCCTTTTCATCAAGATACTTCCAGCGAATCGGAGTCCGGCTGGTAAAATAATTCCACTCCTCCCAGTCCGAGCAGTTTAAAATACCATTATTTTTCGCCTCGTCAAAAAGATAGGTTCCCGGTGCCGGGGTCAGCCGGCTCAAACTTAAAGAATCCGGCTGAATCCTTTTAACCAGCTCTATGGTCTGAGCCAGGTCTTCCTTGGTCTCCTGCGGAGCTCCCAGAATAATAAAACAATGAGTGCCAATCTTATGTTTTTTGCAGAGCTCAAACGCCCGAACCGTATCCTCCACCCGGATGCCCTTCTGGTAATAATCCAGAATCTTCTGAGAACCGCTCTCGGCACCAAAAGCCATTCCCACCAGACCGCAGGATTTCATCAATAAAATCAGCTCCTCATCAATCTCATTCACCCGTGCCTGGGCACTGAAATAAATCTTTAATCTCCTTTGCTCCAGCTCACGGCAAAACCGCTCAAACCATTCTTTGCCCAGACTGGTAAGATTATCATCCCGAAATAAAAAGAAATTCCTGCCAGTAATTTTCACCGCCTGCTCCAGCTCCTCCGCTACATTCTCCGGGCTTCTCTTGCGAATCTTTCTTCCGAATAATTTATCCTGCATCGGCTTGCAAAACCGACACTTATGCGGACAGCCCCGGGAGAGCATCACCCCCACCTGAATCATCCCCCGGGCAAAATATTGGGCATAGTCCAGTAAATCCCGGGCTGGGAAAGAAATTTGATTTATATCCGGGATAAAACCCCGCTCCTCTGCAGGAATAACCTCTCGGTCCTTCCTCGCCCAGATTCCTTTAAGACCAAGCCCGTCTCTTCCCCCTGCCAGCTCCTCTGCCAGCTCCACTATTGCCCCCTCACCCTCTCCTACCACCGCATAATCAAAACCCTGTTTAAGGGCAGAGAGCGGGTCTGCACTGGGATGAGGTCCGCCAATTACCACCGGGAGGGAGGGCTGAAGCTGGCGAATTTTCTCCAGAACCCAAATCGCCCGACCAAAAAGTGCACTTGAAGAGCTCACTCCTACCAGATGAGCTCCTTTTAGCTCTGAGTCAAGCTGGTTCAAATCCGAAGCAAAACTCAGGTCCAAAACCCTGGGCTCAAATCCAGCTCTTTTCAGGGAAGATGCCAGATATAAAATCCCGAGCGGTTCCTGAAGCGGACCAGTCTCCTGCCAAGAAAACCGGGGATAAATCAAAACTACTTTCATTAGCTCTTAAAAATCTATTCAAGGAAAGTGCTTTCGTCAAGAAATTTCTCTCCCCGGAAAATTAAACCCGATAAAAATTGAGCTTCGCTTCAAAAAATTTTTGTAATTTATCTTACATAAAATTGGGAAGAAAATTTAAACCGCTCGCTCCAGCACCCGGTAGCTGATTGCCTCGCTTAGGTGCCGGGGCAAAATCCTCTCGCTTTCCTCTAAATCCGCAATGGTGCGGGCTACCTTTAAAATCCTTGACCAGCCCCGGGCACTGATTCCCAGCCGGTCAACCGCTCTCTCCAGAAGCTGATGCCCCTGCTGGTCAATCTGGCAGTATTTTTGAATCTGTCTGCTGTTCATCTGGGCATTGCAGTAAATTCTTGCCCGCTTAAACCTCTGCTTTTGCATCTCCCTTGCCCGCTCCACCCTTTGCCGAATCTCCTCGCTGGTCTCTCCTTTTGGCTCCCCAGCCAGCTCCCGATACCGAACCGCAGGGACTTCTATCTGAAGGTCAATCCGGTCGAGAAGCGGTCCGCTCACCTTTGCCCGATACTGCTGAACCTGCCTCGGGGTGCACCTGCAGGGATGATGGCTGTCTCCCAGATACCCGCAGGGGCAGGGATTCATCGCACAGACCAGCATAAACCTTGCCGGATAAGTGATGGAGCCCTGCGCCCGGGAAATGGTGACCTTTCCGCTCTCCATTGGCTGGCGAAGTGCCTCTAAAACATTCTTCTTGAACTCAGGAAGCTCGTCCAGAAAAAGCACGCCGTTGTGCGCCAGGCTGATTTCTCCGGGCTTGGGATATATTCCGCCTCCAACCAGACCAGCATCGCTGATGGTATGATGCGGTGCCCGAAATGGTCTTCGGGTAATCAAAGGCTGACTATTAGAAAGAAGACCAAGCACCGAATAAACCCGGGTGGTCTCCAGCGCCTCCTCCAGGCTCAGCCGGGGAAGAATTCCCGAAAGCCTCTGAGCCAGCATTGTTTTTCCGGCTCCGGGCGGACCTATCATTAAAAGATTATGCCCGCCCGCGGCTGAAACCTCCAGCGCCCGCTTGGCACTCTCCTGCCCCCGAACCTCGCTCAGGCAAAGCTCAGCCTCAGACAGAGTAAAAAGCTCCTCCGCCCGAACAAAACCCGGCTCCAGCTCCTTCTCCCCGTTCAAAAATTCCACCGCCTCTGCCAGACTGCGAGCACCATAAACCTCCACTCCCTCAACCACCGAAGCTTCTCTGAGATTGGCAAGAGGAAGAAGAATTTTTTTCCTTGCTCTTTCTTTGGCTAAAAGGGCATAAATCAGCGCTCCGGGAGTGGGCTTGAGCACCCCGTCCAGACCCAGCTCGCCGAAAAATAAAAACTCCTTCAGCTTATCCTTGTTTAAAATTTTCTGGGCAGATAAAATCGCCAGAGCAATGGGAAGGTCAAACCCGCTTCCTTCTTTACGCAAATCCGCGGGGGCAAGATTAATCACCACCCGCTGGTTTCCGGGAAAATTATAGCCAGAATTTGCCAGGGCACTCTTTACCCGCACCTTGCTTTCCTTCACCGCCGGGTCCGGAAGACCAACAATATGAAAATAAGGCACGCCCCGGGAAATATCCGCCTCCACCTCCACCAGCCGGGCATCTACTCCGAGTAAAGAAGCGGTGTGAACCTTGCCGAGCATCTTCAAAACCCTATCAAAATTTTGTTTAGAAATCAATATGCTGGGCTGGAAGGGTTTGAGCCAGTAAAAGCAGAGACTTTTCAATCTCTGTAATAAAATTTTTTTCTTTTATGACCGCTTCTGTCATAGCT
>CAZKMM010000002.1:0-49538 GCA_964553915.1 uncultured bacterium | reverse complement strand
GGATTTTAAGAAATTTTATGGAAGCTGGAAATTAAGCCCGGTGAATCAGACCCATACTCTGGTGGAGCTCCAGCTTTATCAATATGTTGGCTGGTGGTGGTTTCCTTTTATTCCCTCAAGTGCTTTTAATAATTCTCTGGTTTCTGAGCTTTTAAATTCTCTTCGCAAGCAGGTGGAGAAGTGCCAGCTGGAAAATGGGAGCAAGCCCGAGGAGGTAATCAAGCCCATCTGGAGAAAATCCCGCTACAAGGAGCTGGAGGAGAAAAAAGCCAAGCCCAAGAAAAAGGAGTGAATAATGGCAAAAAAATTTATTGATTTAAGCATTGCCATTGAAGCAGGACTGCCTTCAGACCCACCGGGAATGATTCCGGAAATTGAATATCTTGACCACGAGCAGGGAGCTGAGCAGATGAAGCTCTTTTTCCCGGGACTGAAAAAAGAAGAGCTACCCGGAGGCTTGGGCTGGGCAGTGGAGAATATCAAGCTCAGCACTCATTCCGGCACCCATCTGGATGCCCCCTATCATTATCACCCAACAATGGATAAGGGAAAACCGGCTTTAACCATAGACCAGATACCGCTGGAATGGTGTTATGGTCCTGGAGTGAAACTGGATTTTTCAGATATGCCTGATGGATATCTGCTCCAGCCCGAGGATTTTCAGAGGGCGCTTGAGAAAATCGGGCATAAATTAAGCCCGGGCGAGATTGTTTTAATCCAGAGTGGGGCAGGACCTTACTGGGGGAAGCCGGAGTATCTGGTTAAGGGATGTGGTGCGGGCAGGGAAGCTACTCTCTGGCTGGTGGAGCAGGGCATACGGGTGGTGGGAACTGATGCCTGGAGCTGGGACCGCCCTCTTCCCAAGATTGCGGAAGAATATCAAAAGAGCAAAAACCCGAAGATTATCTGGGAGGGGCATTTTGCCGGGATTGAGAAGGGGTATTGTCATCTGGAAAAGCTTGCCAATCTAGACCAGCTCCCTCCGCTTGGCTTCACTTTTATCTGCTTTCCCATCAAGATAAAATCTGCCAGTGCTGGCTGGGTGAGGGCGGTGGCTATTTTAGAAGAATAAAATGCTCCGCAGGTTATTTTGGGGTCTGGTTGCTTTTCTCTGGAGCACAGTAATGCTGGCTCAATCCGGTCTGGAAAGCAGGCTGGCAATTCTTGATGCCCGGATTATCACCCTTTCTGAGAAAATCCCTCAGGCAGAAGCAATGGTGGTGGAAGGGGAGCGAATCATTTATCTGGGGAACAATCAGGAGGCAGAGCATAGCTGTGGGGAGCAGTGCTGGATTCTGGATTTAAAGGGTCTGGTGGTTCTTCCCGGATTTAATGATGCTCATACCCATATGCTGGAAGGAGGGTTTTATTATCTTCAGCCAAATCTTTACGGGAAGAGTTGTAAGGAGATTGTAGAGATAGTCAAGCAGGAGGTTCAAAAGACCCCGCCCGGCGAAATCGTCTTTGCCCATAGCTGGGATTATGGTTTTTGTCCCAATCCGCATCGGAAATTGCTTGACCCGGTGAGTCCGGAGCATCCGGTATTGCTTTCTCAGTATGGTGGGCATTCGGTCTGGGTGAACAGCGTATTTTTGTCCCAGCTGGGCATCACCAGGGATACTCCGGACCCGCCCGGAGGAAAAATAGACCGGGATGAAGACGGGGAACCGACAGGTATTCTCCGGGAAAAAGCCGGGGAGTCAGCTCAGATTAAAGCCTTTCTTTCCCTTTCTCGCGCCCAGAGGAAGCAGGCTTTAGAAAAGGCGCTGGAGCTTTATCGCAAGGCAGGGATAACCTCGGTGCAGGATAATACCTGGGACCCAAGGGTGGTCTGGATTTTAAATGAGTTGAAAAAGCAGGGCAAACTTACTTTAAGATTTACCTGCTGGGCAATGGGAGAATACTGGTATGGACCGGCGGTGATGAAATTTGCCCGCTATGACTCCCGCTGGATTCGTCCTGGTCCGGTAAAATTATTTGCCGATGGAGCTTTTTCCTCCCGCACCGCCTGGATGAGCCAGGCTTATGCGGGCGAGCCGAATAATTTTGGTATTGCCCGCCATTCCCCGGAAGAGATGAAAAAAATAATCTTAAAGTATGCTAAAAGCCACCAGCAGGTAGCGGTTCACTGCATTGGCGACCGGGCAGTGCATTCGGTTCTTGATGCCATAGAATATGCTCAGAGGGTTTATCCGGAGAGTCGCTCGCTTCGGTTTCGGATTGAGCACTGCCAGATGGTAATGCCTGAAGACCTGGAGCGGTTTGCCCGGCTGGGGGTGATTGCTTCGGTTCAGCCTTTTGCCCTGCGTGCCCCGGAAAAGGATATTTGGATTTTAGGAGAGGAAAGAGCCAGGCAGGCTTATCCTTATCAGAGCTTATTGACCGCAGGGGCAAAGCTGGCTTTTGGCTCGGACTTCCCCGCAGAAATAGATTATAACCCCTTCCTGGGAATCTATTATGCACTCACCCGCAAGAGCAAAGACGGAACCAGCGGTCCTCTAAATCCAGAGGAAAGGTTAACTGTGGAGCAGGCTTTATATGCCTATACAAAGGGCAGTGCTTATGCGGAATTTATGGAAAAAGAAAAAGGAAGCCTGGAGCCGGGTAAACTGGCGGATTTTATTGTGGTGGATAAAAATCCCCTGGAACTGGCTCCGGAGGAGCTTAAAGAAATCAAGGTTCTTTATACTTTTGTTGGAGGCAGGCAGGTATATCCGGAGCTTTAGCTAGCAGGTGCCTTTTTTCTGAATCAGATATTTTTTCACCTTTTCCAGCATAAAACTTGGTCCATTGATTTTGGGAATATAATCATCTGCTCCGCATTCCTGAGTGAGCCTTTTTAGCTCATCTTCGCTTTTGTTAGAAATTAAAATAATCACCGGTTGGGAATTTATGCTCTCTCTTAAAATTTTGACAATTTTATCTCCGCTTAAAGCTGGAAGCATCACATCCACTAAAATAATATCTGGAGCAAATTGATTGATTTCTCCAACCGTGCCAATTACCCGCTGGGTGGTATTCACCTCAAATCCAGCTTTTTCCAGGGACTGGGAAAAAAGCTTTAAGGAAATGGGGTCGTCATCAATTAAAAAGACTTTGCCCTCTCCCATTTTTAAGCCTCCTTGCTGGTAAATAAAGCTTCTACCTGATTAAGAAAAGCCTTGGGGCTAAATGGTTTGGGAATCAGCATACTGGCTCCAGCTTCCAGGCATTGATTTAAATATCTTCCGCTATCACTGGCAGTGATTACCACCACTTTCATATCCTTTAACTTTCCTTCCTGCTTTAAAATTCTGAGAAGCTCCAGCCCACTCCATTCTCCCGGTAAATAAAGGTCTAAAACTAACAAATCAGGATTAAATTCGCTGATTATTTTTCTTCCCTCTACCGCATTTTTTGCTCCCTTGCTCTCCCAGCCGTTCTGGGAAAAAGTGGTAAGCAATAATTTAAGAATTAGCCGGTCATCATCAATGACCACTACTTTTCTTTTATTCATCTGGAGCCCTCTCTGGAAGCCAGAAATAAAAGATGCTTCCCTTTCCTTTTCCCTCACTTTCCACCCAGATTTTTCCTTTATGCCCCTCTTCAATAATTCCTTTGGCAATGGTCAGCCCCAGCCCGGCTCCCTGATGATGATGCTCTATATCCTCTACCCGTCCGAATTTCTCAAAAATTTTCTTCTGGTCTTTTTCTTCAATCCCCACTCCCTGGTCCTGAACCGAGACTAAAGCCCCACTGTCCTGAAGCCGGCTCTTTACCCAGATTTTTGTTCCTGACGGAGAATATTTAATCGCATTATTAAGAAAGTTGATTGTTACCTGCTTGATTCGGTCCGGGTCAAGCCAGATTTCTTTTCCAAACCCCAGCTCTTTTTCTATCACAATTCCTTTTTTTTCTGCTTCGCTTTCAGCAACTCCAATTGCCTGCTCCAGAACAGAATCCAGAGGATAATACATATGATGATAAATCAATCTCCCTGCTTCCATTCTGCTTAAATCTAAAATCTCATTTACCAATCTCGCCAACCGGCGAGACTCCTGATATATCACCTGAATATACTCGGCCCGCTCCCCGGCATCTAAATTGCCCTCCACCAGAAATTCCGCATAACCTAAAATGTTGGATAACGGAGTGCGAAGCTCATGCCCGACCAGACTCAAAAAATCATCCTTTAATCTGCTCTGACGGCTGAGCTCAGCCAATGCCTGCTCCAGCTCCAGGGTCTTTTCCTGAAGTTTTTGCATCAACTTGCTTCTCCGCAGGTCCCTTACCACTCCCAGGATTCCCACCAGCCGCCCCTTTTCTCTTATCACCGCTCCGTTAAAGCTTACCTCCACATCCTTTCCCCAGCGGTCTTTAAGGGTTAGATTAACTTCTTTTACCCGGCCATATTTCATTATCCGGGCAAAACGCTGGGTGGCTCTCCCAATGTCCTGAGGCTGGTCAACAAAAAACTTTCCCACCGGAAGACCAATCAGCTCAAATTTGTGATAGCCGAGCATCTCTGAAAGGGCTTCGTTTATCTCAATTAGCTTCCCTTCAATATTAACCAGAAAAATTCCATCCAGAATACTGGAGAAAATTGCCTCCATTGCCGGGGTAAGAGCTTTTTCCCAGTAATCATCCACCTCCCGAGAACCCTTCTCCTCCCAGAACCAGAGGATAATCCGGTTGTCTGAGAGCGGTTCTGCCCGAACCATTGCTCCCTTTACCCTGCCGTTCTGGTCAATTAACCGAAAGGTTTTTACCAAGCCCTGATGATTGTGGTTTAAATTGTTAAGCCATCTTTTAAATTCCACCCGCTCCTCAGGATGGATATATTCGCTGAAGGAATTACCAGAAATTAAAGAAAAGAAAATCCTTTCAAACCCGTCAGAGATATAAAGAACTTCTCCCCGGGTGTTAATCAAAGAAAAAGGCTGAATTTTTAAGTCCTTTAAAGAGAGATTCATTTTTATACAGTAAAAAATTTTAGCATAAAATAAAAAATATTGCAATAATTTTTTTTAAATAATTTCTTTTGGAAATCAGCTGGTTAGCTCAAAAAGAAAACAACCGGCTGGTATTTAGCCTGAACCGGTCTGGGCTTAAAATAAGGTCAATCTCTCCATTATAATCGGTGCGAAGGATTTTGGCTCCGCTCTTTTTCATTCGCTTGAGCGCGTCCGGAGAGGGAAGGTCGGGATAAATCCCGGCTCGGGTGGAAATCAGGATAATTTCAGGAGATACCGCTTTTAAAAATTCCAGTGAGGAGCTTTTTCCACTTCCGTGATGAGGAGCAACCAGAAACTGGCTTGGTAATTTCTCAGGATATTTCTTGAGCAATTTTTTCTCAATTCGGGCGCTGATGTCTCCCGGGAAAAGAATCTTCCAGCCCTGATAATCCATTCCGAGCACCAGGGAGCTATCATTCAAATTCAATCGGGAAAGCTCCTCCTCGCAGGGATGGAGAAACTGAAACCGTGCCCCGGAAATTTCCACCGCCGGAGTATCACAGCTTATCCATTTAATCTTAATTTTTCTTTTTTCTGCCAGCTCCAGCAGTTTTAATGAGTTCTGATTAAACTTCCTGCTCAGCCAGAATTCTTTTACCGGAAAATGCCTGAGGATATATTCCAGTCCATAAGAGTGGTCCAGCTCTGGATGCGAAAGAACCACCGCTTCCAGCTCCTTCACTCCCCGAACAAGCAAAGCCCTGCTAACCACCATCTCGCCAAGATTTATTTTCCCCAGCCTTCCCCCGCCATCCAGGAGAATGGTTTTATTTCCCGGAAGTTCAATAATAATGCTTTGCCCCATCCCGACATCCAGCAGGCTAACCCGGACCCGCTCTGGTTTAAGCCGGAACTCAAATACTGGCCGGGAAAAGATAATAAGCAGAAAAAGAGAAAAGCTTATTCCCAAAGCCCACAGGTATATTTCTTTTTTCAGCTTTTTTAACTCTCTTTTTTCTCCAGGTCGGGTGAAGAAATAGAGGACGAGCATCAGCAATAGATACCAGGATAAAGTTTCTTTCCAGTCAAGCGGGCGAATCAAAAAACTGGCTTTGGGAATCCGGGCAAAGAAGCTCACCATCTTTTCCATCACTAAGGCGCCCAGCCCGGAAAGTTGATAAAAAAAACCCGCCAGAGCCGGGCTGAATAACCCGCTGGTCAAAGCAAGCAAGCCCAAGGGAAGCACCCAGAAACCACAAACCGGAATCAAACCCAGATTTAACAGAGGAGCAAAAGCACTGAGCTGAGAAAAATAATAAATCTGAAGGGGCAGACAGAATAGTTGAATTAAAATACTTGCCAGAAAAAGCCCGTAAAGATATTCAGCAGATTTAACCCCCAGCCATTTTAATCCCGAAAGTAAGTTTCCCGGTTCCAGTTTGATTAATTGAGCCCGCTTTCCTAACTCTTCTCCTCCCAGAATTTTCCAGATGCTCGGGAAATAAATAATCAAAGCGAAAACCGCCAGGAAAGAGAATTGAAAGCCGGGGGCAAAAAGCGAAGCTGGTCTGAAAAGCAGGATGATGATTCCTGCCCAGCCCAGGCTATTAAGAAGGTATCGTCTTCGGTAGAAAATCAGGGCAAGGAATAAAATGACAATCATTATCCAGGCTCTGATGGTCGGAAGCCGAAATCCACTGAGCAGAGCATAAAAAGTAATGGGGAAAATAGAGAGAATTCCGCAGAGCGGATAAATATCATATCTTTTTATCAGCGGAGGGAAAAAGCGAAGCAGACTGAAAATTAAAAGAAAGCTAAATCCGCCCACCAGAGAAAGATGAAGCCCGGACACCACCAGAATATGGCTGACCCCCAGAGATTTAAAGGCATCATTTACCTGCACGGGGAGAGCCTCTCTTTCCCCCAGAAGAAGAGCAAAAAGAAGATACCGAGCAGGAGCTCCGCTTCGCTCCAGCTCCCGGGCAAGATGCTTGCGGATTTGCTCAAGCCAGTGGAAAAAAGGAATTTTGCTCTCTTTGACCTTTAAAATTGGAGCCGGAGATATTTTCCGGGCAGAAAAATAAATCCCGGCTTTTTCCCAGGCTTGCAGAGTATCTGGAAGCAGGAAATTAGAAAATTTTTTCAGGGGTTTGATTTTTACCAGAGCCAGGACTTCATCTCCCGGATAAAAGCTCTCTTCTCCTGGATAGTTTAGCCAGAAATATCCCGAGCCTTTTTTAAATCCTTCTCCCTGATTCCACCAGACCAGCCGGCAGAGCACCCGGGAATAATAAGCATAATTTTGAGGTATGCCCACCACCTTGGCTTTTATCCTGAGGAGGGCATCTGAAGAGACCTGCCCGAGCAGTTCCCGAGGAGGAGAAGGTGTTTTTATCTGATAAAGCCAGCCCCCGAGAAAAGAAAAGCAAAAAAGCAAAAATAAGCTGAGGAAAAATTCTTTCTGCTCCGGAAGAATTTGCCGGAGAAAAAGAATCACAACTGAAAGAAGAAAAAAAGAGAATAAAATCCAGTTTTTGAGAAAAGAAGAACCGGCAATCCCGAGAGCAAAAAAGATGAATATCCAAAAGCCCGGGGACTTTAAAAGGGAGAGATAAAATTTTTCCAAAAGAGCAGAGAAGTTTTGTTTAAATTTGAGAAAAAAATTCCGATTCATATAAACAGCTCGCCCCCTCCCGGGAAAAGGTCTTGGAACCCGGCAGGGTCCAGACCTTTTCCTTTTTATTGGAGTTTAACAATTTTAACAGGTTAAAGCCCGGATATAAAGATTTTTTAATTTGTTTTTCCTGCCTTGCTAATTCTCCTTAAATTTGCTAATTTTTAACAAAAAACGGAGGTCTGGCAGTGGGAATTAATCCTAAATTACTGGAAAAGCTGGTCTGCCCGAAATGTAAAGGGGAGCTGGTGCTGGTGGGAGAGAGCGAGGCGCTTGATTGTTATAAATGCGGGCTCAGATACAAAATTGAAAAATACCCCAATGATGTATATATTCCCAATATGATTATTGAGCAGGCGGAGCCGATTCCTCAAAAACAAAATGATTCCAAGCAGGGATAACCCGGGAGATGACCAGCTCAGAATCCTGGTGGTGCAAACTGCCTATCTTGGTGATATTATTCTTACCACTCCTTTAATTTCTGCTCTGAAGCAGATTTTCCCTTTTTCCCATCTCGCTTTCCTCACCACCCCGATTGGAAAAGAAGCCCTGCAAGGACTGGAAGAGATAGATGAGATTATGCTCTATGACAAAAGGGGAAAGGAGAAGGGGTTTAAAAATTTAAGAAAAAAAATCCGGGAAATAAAAGAAAAAAATTTTAACCTGGCAATCAGCCCGCATCGCTCCTTCCGAACCAGCTTTCTTCTGGCTTTAAGCAAAATCCCGGTGCTGGTAGGATTTGAAGAGGCGAGCTTGAGCTTTGTTTATCATTTTCGCCTGCCCAGAAAAAAAGAACTTCATGAGGTGGAAAGAAATCTGGAACTGATTAAACCAATCGGGGAGCTACCCGAAGATTTTCAACCCAGAATCAAACTTCCCGGGTTAAGGGATTTTTCTCTGGATAAGTTTGGAATAAAAAAAGATTCCCTTCTGGTAGGAATTGCTCCTGGCTCAGCCTGGGCAGGCAAACGCTGGCTGAGTGAGTATTATGCTCAGCTTTCTGACCTGCTGAGCAGGGAGCTGGGCGCAAAGGTGGTTTTAATTGGCAATGATTCTGACCAAAAGCTGGGCGAGGAGATTGAAAGCCTTGCCCAAAATTCCCTGATTAACCTTGCAGGAAAAACCAGCATTAAAGAGCTTTTCGGGATAATTTCGCAGCTGGACCTTCTGGTAAGTAATGATAGTGCTCCGGTTCATATTGCCAGCGGATATTCGGTGCCGGTGGTGGTGATTTATGGTCCCACGGTGCCGGCTTTTGGCTTCACTCCTTATCAGACTCCGCATAAGATAATAGAAAAGGCTCTGGAATGCCGACCCTGTCATCATCACGGACCCCGAGCCTGTCCGGAGGGACATTTTCGCTGTATGAAGGAGATTTCTCCTCAGGAGGTTTTTGAAGCAGTGGTTGGGCTTTTAAAAGAAACCCATCAGCTACAATGAAATTTGAAGTTTTAAAAAAGGATAACTGGTGCTGGGAGGTTAGCTCCGAGTTCCTCTCCGGCTTTAGCTCGCAGGTATCTTTCTGGGAAAAAATAGAAGAAAAAGAGCAGGCAAAAATTTTGCGGACAGGTACCCGGGAGCTCTGGCTGGAGCTGAGGCTGGAGGATAGCTCTCTTCCTGGCTTGCTCTGGGCAAGGGTGAGAGATTATTCCGACCAAAGCTTCCCCGGGATAAGACCCGACCGCCCCCGGTTAAAGGGTATCTTTAATTTAGCCCGACAGATTTATTCTCGGGTGCCGGTGGTTCCGGCTCCCATTGCTTATGGGAGAAAAAGAAAAAATCTGAGAGTAATTAAGGAGATTATGCTTTTTGAATCTTTAACTCATCTCAAGCCCCTTCCGGATTATCTGAAAGAAAATTTTCTTCCCCGGGAGGTGGAATTTCATCCCCTGGATAAAAGAGAAAAGTTGAGCAAATTTGCCCGGCTCTGGAAGGAGCTTTTTTCTTTAGGGATTTATCCGGTCCGGAATTTAAAGTTTGAAAATTTGCTGGTGAAAGCAGAGGGTGGGGAGCTACAACTTTTTTTCCCCCAGCCAGAGCATCTTAAAATTTCCCATTATAGTCCAGAGAAAGAAATGGAGGCTTTAGCCTGGTTATCTCTGGAACTGAGAGCTTATGCCTCTCGTCCTTACTGGCTTCGTTTTTTCAGGGAGTATTTAAAAGGGAGTGGAGCCGGGAGAGAAAAGCTTTCAATCTGGATGGAAAAACTCTCCCCGGCTCAGGTTAGAATTGTTCGGAGCAGATTTGAGCAGGCAAGGAAGGATCTCTGGAAGAGGCGGGAAGGTTTTTTCTGGTTTGAGCATCAGCAGAGGAGGATTTTTCTCAGACAGTTGGTTTCGCAAAATCAGGTTATTGGTTTGCTTGATGATTTTCCTCTTTTGTTCCGCAAAGGGGGAAAGGTGAGAATAAGACTGGTAGGGGAAAGAGAGCCCCGGGAATGTCAGTTAGTTGAGATAGAAAGAGACCAGGAAGGTGAGCTTGGTGCCAGTTCAGGATTTTTTCTCTCCCGTTTTCTGGAGCTTCAGGGAATTGCGCATCAGCTTCCTGTAATAGGGGTGGAGCCGATAGTGAAAAAAGGGCTCTGGCAGGAGTATTTGATTTATTTGCCTCTGGGGGCTTCTGCGGTCAGTTTGAATGAATATTTTGCCCGGCTTTTAGCAGATGAATTATCTGGAAGCAGTTGGGATAGAAGATTTTTACTTCAGCTTGCTCATTATTTGCTTGGGATTTTTGATGCGGGCTTGATTTTTATCGATCCCCGGGGGGACGAGGTCTGGATCGAGGAAGAGGACAGATTAAAATTTTATCTGACCCATCTGGAAAGGATAAAAAGACCAACACGAGCCAGCACCTCTCTGGTAAAGAACAGCTTATTTAATTTCCTCTGGGCGCTTCCCCTTTCCGAACCAGATGCTCTTCTGGTGCTGGAAGAGGTGCTCAGGTATCATCCAGCTCTGAAAAATAAAAAAGGGGAATGTCTGGAGGAATTCCAGTCTTTGATGCGGGGAGTTGAAAAATGAAAACCGGGCTTAAAGTCTTAATTTATGCTCCGATCCGATGGCTGAATGCGGAGTGTGCCTACATTTTAACCCTTCTTCCCCGGCTTCGGGAACAGGGATTTGAGATTGTCCTGATGGGAAGTGCGGGAAATCCGATTTTAGAAGAAGCAAAAAAACTCGGCTTTCGGGTCAAAGATGAATTTAACCTCCTGAGCCTGAATCCATTTTATCTGGGAAAGATTTTAGGGAAATTAAAAAGGTGGCTTGGGGAGGAAAAATTTGATTTGCTTTCTATCCATCGCTCGGAGGGATTTTTTCTGATTCATCGTCTGGCAAGTCGGTTGAATCCCAGACCTGCTCTAATTCGGGTAAGACAGGATATGCGACCTGCCCGCACTGACCCGATTAACCGGGCAACCTACCAAAGATGTGATTTTATTCTTGTTTCCAATCAGCTTCTTGCCCAGGATTTAATAGCCCGGCTTCATCTTCCCCGGGAAAGGGTCAAAGTGGTTTATCTGGGGATTGACCCGAAGAAATTTGTTCCCCGCAAATCTGCCCAGGAGCTGAGAAAAGAGCTGGGTATTCCCTCATCAGCAAGGCTGGTAGGGATTTCGGCCCGTCTGGCTCCGGTTAAAGGGCACAAGTATTTTCTCCAATCCGCCCGGATAATTTCTGAAAAGATGCCCGAGGTAAGGTTTTTGGTTTCTTACCGGCATATTGAACCGGAGAGTAATTTTTTGGCTCTGCTTTCCCGGAGCCGGCTTAAAGATAAATTCATTCTTTCTGATAGCTCAGACCACTATATTGATTTGCTTGCTCTTTGTGAGGTGGGGGTTTTAAGCTCGGTAGGAAGTGAAGCCAGCTCCCGTGCCTGCTTAGAATGGATGGCATTGAAAAAACCAGTAGTAGCCACCCGGGTCGGGGTTTTGCCTGAGCTGGTTATCCCCGCGGAGACAGGGTATCTGGTGATGCCCCGGGATGCTCAGGGAATGGCAGAAGCAATTTTAAAATTATTAAAACATCCCGAGCGAGCCAGAGAAATGGGGGAGAAGGGATATAAACAGCTGGTGGAGAATTTCACTGAAGAGCAGATGGTTGAACAAACTATCCAGTATTTTCAGCAGGCGGTGGAAAAAGTTAAAGCAGGTCTTTAACCAGATCCACCAGTTTGGGCATTGCCTCGCCAGCAGGAGCAGGGATATAAACCTCACTGATTTGTGAGTAATAATTACCCGTAGGATTGACTTCAATAATTTTTGCTCCGTTCTCAAAAGCCTGATAAGGAAGAGCAGCGGCGGGATAAACCACCCCGGAAGTTCCCACCACCAGCATCAAATCGCAGTTCCCCGCAGATTGGAATGCTTCCGGCATCTGTTGGACCGGCTCGCCGAACATCACCACATCCGGACGGGAATAACTCCCGCAATGAGGACAGCGGGGAAGAAGCTCTAAAAGTTTGAGCGGGTCAAGATTTTTTTGGTTTTCCAGCACTTCCCGGGTGCGAGCTAAGAGCTCTTTTTTATTAAGCTGTTGCTTTCTTCCGCAGTTCAGACAGCGGGCTCTAAACAGGTTGCCGTGAAGTTCAATTACATTAGAACTTCCTGCTTCCTGGTGGAGATTATCAATATTCTGGGTGACCACGATTTTTACCAAGCCCAGGTCCTCCAGCTCTTTGATGCCAATATGACCGGGATTGGGTTTTGCCCGCTCAAAGATTTCCACGGTTTGAAGGAGAAATTTACGAATCAGCTCGGGCTTGCGGGTTAAGGTAGTGATCAATCCGCCGGAGGTGCCGACTTCATCCGGGTCAAACTGGTCCCAGATTCCCCCGGGGTCGCGAAAGGTGGGAATTCCACTTTCCGCACTGATTCCTGCTCCAGTAAAGGTGGTGATATGCCTGCTTTCTGAAATCAGTTTAGCTGCTTTTTGATAAATATCCATTAATTTTAAAATTAACATCTGATTTGCCCCTGGTCAAATTTCAGGAACTTTCTCGGGTTTGATTTAACTAATCAAGAGGTTAAAATATATAGGAAAAAATGGGAAATCAGGGAGTTCAAATTTCTGCCCGAAAAAGGAAGTTTTTGCTGATTGTATGGTTTCTTTCCTGGCTGGGATTAGGATTTTCTATTGAGCTGACCCGGATAGACTATGAGGCGGTGCGGAATGCAGATTTTAATCCGGTCTGCAAAATCAGTGAGCGGGTGGATTGCGTTGCGGTGGCATTGAGTCCTTATTCCAAGATTCTGGGCATATCCAATTCAGTTTATGGAATCATTGGCTATGGTTTGCTTTTACTTTTAATCCCCTTTCGGCTGAAAAGCAGGATAAGAATTTTTGCTCATCTGGAAAACTATCTTTTTTTGCTGGCTTTATTTTTTGTGGGGATAAGTATATATCTGGCAGTGGTTTCCGCATTTATTCTTCATACTTTTTGCCTCTGGTGCACAGTGCTTTATTTGATTAATCTTGCCTTTTTAGTTTTGATTATTTTTGCCCTGGATTCTCCAAAAACCATTTTCCAGGAATTCAAAGAGGATTTCCAGCTTTTGCGGACCAGTCCCGGGGTGCTGGTCGGATTTCTGGCGGTGATTTTGCTGGTGGTGATTCTTTTTATTATTCAATTAAATTGGGCTCAGGCAAAAAAGAATGCCCGGATCAAAACTCTGGTTAACAATCGCCCGGTAGAATTAGAATTTACCAAGGACCCATCAATCGGACCAGCAGATGCTCCGATTACCATTATAGAATTTAGTGATTTCCAATGTCCTTTTTGTCGGAAGACTCACCAGGTATTAAAAGAGCTTCGCCGGGAATTTGGTCCGAGAATTCGGTTGATTTATAAGAACTTTCCCCTGGATTCGGATTGTAATCCAGCTTTGAATTTCCGGATGCATCCAAATAGCTGTTTAGCCGCTTATGCTTCAGAGTGCGCCTATTTAAATGGATGTTTTGAGGAGTTTTATGAAAAGCTGATTCAAGCCCAGAATTACAGCCCGGCATCTATTCTGACTATGGCAAGTGAGTGCGGAATTGACCCGGAGAAATTCCGTCAGTGCTTAAACAGTTCCAGGGTTCAGCAGATGGTAAAAAAAGATATTGAAGATGCTCTTCGGCTTGGAATCAAGGGCACTCCAATGCTGGTGATTAACGGCAGACCCCTTTTGGGCTATCGGGATTTGGATGAAATGAGATTGCTGATTAAAGCTCTGCTTCAGGGAAAAGAAATCCCCGGCTGGAAATAAATGCAGGGAGAGCTGGGAATAGAGCCTGCATCTTATTCTTCTTTTTCCTTCCGTAAAGAATGGAAATGGCTCTTGCTTCTGGGCGTGCTTATTTTCCTGGGTAATTTTTCCCTTCTGTTCGGAAGAACCTATCATAATCCGTTTGCTTTTGGAGGAGATTTTTATCTTTTGGTCAATGTTGGCTTTCGGATTATCGGGGAAATGCTTCGGGATGGGTATTTTCCGCTCTGGGACCCTTCCCAGGCTTCAGGAGAAGGAGGAATAGGAATCCCACTCATTGGTGCGTCTTACCCTTTGAGTATCTTTTGCACTTCCCTGGGACATCCCCTGGGGATTATCATTTATTATCTTATTCATTTTGAATTGATGGGGATTTTCAGTTATTTAGCCTTTCGCCGGCTGGGAATCAGACCTGCTTCTTCTCTGTTAATTTCTGGCTGGAATGCGATGAGTGGATATACTGTTTATATCGGTTCAATTCCTAGCGTAATCGCCCCCCTTCCCTGGTTTTTTCTTATTATCTATATATTGGCGAGAACGGATATGTTTTATCAGCGATATTTTTTAGCGCTCCTTGGTGGATTTATTATGATGGCTCTCAGCGGGGAAGTGGAGCAGGTGGTTTATGCGGGCTATTTCGGAGGAGTTTTTCTTATTTTATACTGGTATTTATCCGGGCAGAAGAATTTCTCAAGGGTTTTGGTTCTGATTTTTTTTGGTTTGCTTCTTGCCCTGGTTTTTTCTAGTTATCTATTGTTTCCTGTCCTTAATTATCTTTCCCGCACGGTTCGTCTGGGCAAGCCTAGCTATGAGGCTTATCTTCACTCTCAAGAATTTTTTCAATTTTTGAAGACAGGTTTTTTCGGGCTGTTTTCTCGCAAGTTTATTGGCTTATATTACAGTTTTTTATCAATGGGGTTTGCTCTGGTTGGGGCGGTTTGGGGGAGAAAAAATCCTGGTTTTCGGGCAAGTTTTTATCTCTTTTTAATTTTGCTGGCGCTTTTGATTTTTCCGGAGATTGGACTGGGGAAGCTGGTTTATCATATCCCGGTTTATTCTCGTTTTATCCGACATTACAAGCTGGGATTTTTATTACAATTTATTCTTCTTCTCTGGGCGGGCTTTGGGCTGGACTGGTTTTTTTCAGCCCTGCAAAATCAGGGAAAAAGAAAAAAGGCGCTGGCTCTTGGCTTGGTTTTGGTTTTCCTGTCCTGGGCTTTTTCCGGATTTAATTATTTGCTTCTTGGCTTGATTTTATTGGTGATTTTTCTCTATCTTTTCCCGGGGCTGAGATTCAAAGCGGTTTTAATTGCCAGCTTGATTCTGGCGCTGGATTGTTTTCCTTATTTATGGCATCCGCCTTATTCGTTTTTCCCCCTGGATTTTCCCCGACCAAATCCCCGGTATCTGGAAATAGCAAAAGAATCTCCGGGCAGATACCGACTTCAGGTTTTTTATCCCTGTTTTTTTACCGCTTTTTGGAGCCCGGAGGAGGAGCTACCCATCCATATTTGCGGTTATAAGGGGGAGGGGGAAGGATTTGATTCCTGGATAAGCTTCCCCCTGACCGATTATGCGGAGTTTTTAAATCTCATCATCCCGGATTTAAAATCCCTTACCCAAGAGCGAGGTTTGCTTTTTAATTATAATCTGCCTTTTAAATGTCTGGATTACATCAATCCGGAAAACCGCCATCTGATAAATATGCTCGGACTTCGCTGGCTTTTCCTGAAGAGATTTTCCCTGAAAGAATCAGACCTCAGACAGATTATTTATGACCCGGATTATTTTTTCAATCTTCGCCGAAAAAATCCTTTTGGAGAATATAAATTTAAAGAGATAAAAAAAGAAGGAAAAATATTACCCGTCCTGGAGAGTGCTTTCAGCACCAAATTTAAATACAGGAAAGAATTTAGCCCGGGAGATTATCTTTCTTTTCAAATCGCCAGTTCCGGGGCTCCGAGCTGGTTTTTAATTCTGGACTCGGAGCGGAGACTGATTTTTTCCCGCCAGATAAAAGGAGAAAGCGGGGAATATAACCTCGCTTTAAAACCAGCTTCTTTCTGGGAATTTGTCCTGCTTAATCCTTCGGGGAAGCCTTCTTTTTGGTTGGACCCAAAGATTCTTAATCCTGCCAAAACCATTAAATATCGGGAAGGAGATGAGGTTAAAATTTATGAAAACATTGAAGCTTTGCCCCGTGCCTTGGTAGTTCATCAGGCAAGATATTTTTCTAATAAAACCGCGCTGAAAGATTTTATGAGAGATAATAAAAAATTTATTCCCTCCAGGATGGTTTTACTTTATGCTCAACCGGGCGGAGAAGAGAGCTTTCCTGTCTCAAAAGAAGAAAAGCTGGAGCTTAAAAGTTATCAGAGAGAGAGAATAGAAATAGAAGCCCGGCTGGATTCTCCGGGCTGGCTGGTTTGGGCATCCACCTATTTCCCGGGCTGGAAAGCAAGGGTCAATGGCAGGGAGGAGCGGGTGCTTAAGGCAAATCTGGCTTTTCAGGGATTGAAATTAAACCCGGGATTAAATCAAATAATTTTATTTTTTCAGCCAATGGATTTTGCGGTGGGATTATGGGTGAGTCTGGGGAGTTTGTTCTTCTGGTTCGGGCTGGTGGGATTAAGGTGGTTTCAGCGGATTCGCTCCAGCTCCTGAGTCAGCCAGTTCTTGGTGCCGAAGACCAGGGTTGAGGTTTGATGCTCGGAAACCTGGATAAAACCATTCCAGTCATTTTCTAAATTACCACTTCCAATCATTTTTGATTTATGCACCTGGGGGGATTCCAGGGATACATCAATCATCAGGGAATGTGGTCCTTGGGGGACTTTATCAAATCCAGCTTTGATTTTTTCCCAGAAATAGGTAACTGAGGTGAGCTCTTCCTCGCCGAACTCATTCTCTTTTTTTTGCTCCCGATACCGGGTGGGAGGGACAACCAGAGCATATTTCCCATCCAGGACAATCATCAGATGGGCATAAGGCTGATGGGTTTTGCTTACCTCCAGAATCGGTCCCCGAACCTCAATGTTAATGGTGCCAGTGCCATAATTGGAAACAGTCATTCTGATGCCTTTACCGGGCGAGGTTGCCGGGGGTTTTTCCTTTGGTTTAGGCGCGGGCTTGGGTTGAGGTTTAGGCGTGGGTTTGGGTGGAGGCGGTGGCGCTGGAGCTGGTTTAGGTTCGGGTTTGGGCTTTTCCGTGATAATCGCTAAACCTGGTTTGGGAGCAGGCTTGGGTTTCTCAGGCACAGTTACGGGCACCGGCTTGGGTTCTTCTTTTGGTTCTGGAGGAGGCGGAGGTGGGGGCTTGGGCTCTTCTGCTTTTGCCAGTGGTTCAGGTTTGGGTCTGGGCTGGACTTTCTTTACCGGCTGAAATTTTCTCGCAGAAAGCAGAGGCTTACCTTCTCCAAGAAAAATTAAGCCCAGAATCACCAGCAGGCTTATAATTATCCCGAGCCGGGCACGGGATTCTTTATCTATAAGCGCAAATAAAAGATAGAAAAATAAAATTAAAATTCCCAAGATGCCAATATAGATAATCCAGGGAAACAAAGGAGAATTAGAGCTGGAAAGATTGGCAAATATTTGCTCCAAGCTGTTCATTTTCTTTTTCTGCTCAGACCATAATCTCCCAATTTTTTACCCAGAGCAAAGTATTGGTCAGCTCCCGGGACAAAGCTGACCAGCTCAAGCTTATCTACCATTATCTTTCCCGAAGAATCCAGAGCCTCTTCATTTACCCAGAGGGCGGTAATTTCTCCCAGAAAAAGGGTATGGGTTCCCAGGCTGAGGCTCTGGATGAGCTTGCATTCAAGATTAACCGGGCATTCTTTAATTAAAGGAGCGCCCACGGTTTTGGCAGGAAGCGGGGTCAAGCTGGTTTCCTTAAATTTGTCAAAATTTTTTCCCGAGACCATTCCACACCAGTCAACTTTATCCAGAAGTTTCTGGGTAGGGATATTTACCACAAATTCTTTGCTCTGCTCAATCAGGGAATGAGAATATCTGCTGGGACGAATTCCCAAGCCCACTGCTGGAGGATTGCTGGCAACCACCCCGCACCAGGCTAGGGTAATAATATTAGGCTTCTGCTCCGCAGACTGACAGGTGACCAGAACCACCGGGAGAGGAAACAACCAGGTATCTGGTTGGAGAAGTTTTTTCATTGAAATTATTATAACTTTATCAATAAGATTAAGTCAATTTAAGAATTATTTAAGATTTTTTTCTGGAAAGAAGGGAAGAGAGAAGCAGGTTCAGGCCGGGAACACTTCCACGGTCCTGACCTGCGAAGGAGCTTTTTTAGGAAGAATGATTTCCAGAACCCCGTTTTTAAGTTGTGCCTGGATTTTTTCCTGGTCAATCTCGTCGGGAAGCTGTAATTTCCTGAAATACTCCCCGGGTCCGGATTCCTGAGCGATAAATTCTTCTTTAGAGCTCAATTTAGCAAAGGTCTTTTTTGCCTTAATGTAAAGCTCCTGGTTTTTAACCAGAACCTGAAGCTCATCTTTACCAACCCCGGGCAGGTCAAGAAGAATTTTATACTGGTCTGACAATTCCAATACATCAGCAGGAGGAATAAGCAAATTTATTTCCTCTCCATTTCTGGAAAGAGCTTTTTTTAATTTTTTTATCCAGTTTTCCGCTCTCTGCTTCAAGGAATTAAGTTTTGCCTGCTTTTCTTGATAGGGAAGAACCTGCTCCAGACTTAGATAGAAATCGTCAAAGATTTCTTTAATTTCCCGCTCCAGCTCCTTAAGCTGTTTCTGGCTGAGCAGGTTCATTGTTCTCACCTCCTTGAGAAAATTTGCTTAAATAAAGGGGGAGGGCTTGCTCCCCCTTTGCTGACCCTTTATTGAGCCGGGGGTCAGCCGGCTTTTACTTCTATTTGCTTGGGCTTGGCTTCCTCTTTCTTGGGCAGGGTGATTTTCAACACCCCTTTTTCATATTTGGCGCTGGCTTTATCTGCATCCACATTTCCCGGCAGGCTGAAAGACCGATAGAAGCTTCCATAACTGGACTCAATCAGATGATAGTTCTCTTTCTTTTCCTCTCTCTCCAGCTTCTTTTCACCCTTAATAGTCAGAACATTGTTTTCAATTTTCACTTCAATATCTTTTTCATCCATATTTGGCAGTTCTGCTTTTACCACAATTTCATTTTCAGTTTCATAAATATCTACCGGGGGAATCCAGGTTCTTTCTCCTCTCCGAGAGGGGCTGAGCCAAGCCTCATCAAATAACCGACTGATCCGGTCCTGGAGTAAATCCAGCTCTTTGAATGGGTCCCATCTTACCAGTGCCATTGCTCTCACCTCCTTTCCTTAGTAGTTTGGCTTGCGGGTCTCAATGGACCTCTATCCTTATCTCTTTAGGCTTGGAACTCTGGCGAATGGGAAGATGAATCTCTAAAATACCATCTTTGAATCTGGCTTCAATTTTTTCGCTATCCACTTCCTCGGGAAGCTGGAACCTGCGGAGAAATTCTCCCCTCGCCCGTTCCCGCCGAATCCATTGAGCATCTTTTAAGTCTGGCTCCGGGCGAGTTCCCTTAATGCTCAGAACTCCGTTATCCACTTCCAGGCTAAAATCTTTTTCACTCAAACCAGGAAGTTCAACCAGCATCCGATAATGGTCTCTGGCTTTTAAGATGTCCACCGCAGGAAAATTCTCTTCATTTTCCTCCCAGTCCAGCTCAAACCAATCTTCAAACCAGGGCTTGACCCAGTTCTCCCACAGCTGGTTCATTTCTCTTTCTATTTCCCTTAAAGCCAATTCGGTCATTTTTTCTCACCTCCTTCTAGAGGTTTAAGCTTAATTTCTGATTGCCAGCTCACTATTGAGATAATCATCTCCACTGACCCTGTCAAGATGATGAGAAGAAGAAAAAAGACCAGGCAGAGAGGCACCTTTTGGATAAACCGTAAGGGGTGGGGAAAAGCAAAAGTCAGAGCTTTTTTGCCCGCAGAGAAATGAACCCACCTTCTGCAAAACCTTTTTCCACCGCCGGGATTTCTTTGTCCTTTTGGGAAGGAGAGAAAAGGGTCTGGCGGAATTCAAACTCGCCAAAGCCAGCTTTTTCCAGAAAAGAAACTACCTCGGGCACAGAAAAAAATCGGGCAGGAGCATAAAATTTGCTCTGAGATTTTTTTCTCTGATAAGCCCTCCCCAGCTCGCTTTCCCGATTTATGAACCCCAGAAGGAGCCAGCCCCTGGGCTTTAAAATTCGCTGGGTTTCCTCCAGGGCTTTTTCCACATCTTCTAAAAAGCAGAGCGTGGTGGTCATTAAAACCAACTCAAAACTTTCCGAGGCAAAGGGGAGGTTTTCTGCCCTGCCCTTTACCAGAAAGGGAAGGCGGGAGCTGGCAATTTTGAGCATTGCAGAAGCCGGGTCTATGCCATAATTAATTTTCAGGGGCTGAGCAAAACGGGCGGTTCCCACCCCAACTTCCAGTGCTTCTTTTATCGGAGGGAGAAGCTCTGAGAGGGCTTTAACCTCTGCCTGATAGATAACCCCTTCTTTTTCATACCAGAGGTCGTATTCCTGGCTGTAAAGTTCAAAAGGAGAAATTTTATCGCTCGGTTTCATAGAGGTTTTCTTTGAGCAGTTCCTCTACCCATTTAATTTCTTCTTTCAGTCCCAGCTCCAGATTTCCTTTGGGATTGTATCCCAGTTCTTTTCGGACTTTTTCGGTATCAGAGAGGGTATGGCGGACATCTCCTTTTTCTGGCGGAAGGAATTTAAGCTCGGTATCTTTGCCCATCAGCTCAAAAATAAGATGAATCGCATCAATTAACCGGGTTTGGTGTCCTCCCCCCAGATTGTAAATCGCGCCTGGCTCTCCCCGCTCCATCGCCAGAATCGTGCCCTGAATAATGTCTTTGATATAGGTAAAATCCCGGCTCTGGGTTCCATCTCCATAAACCGTGATCGGCTTTTGAGTTAAAACCGCACGGATGAATTTGTGAAATGCCATATCCGGACGCTGGCGTGCACCAAACACCGTGAAATAACGGAGAGATACCACCGGCACCTGATAGCTTTTGTGATATAAATTGCAAAGAACCTCGCAGGCGAGTTTACTAACTCCATAAGGAGATAAAGGCTGACAGCGGGCGGTTTCCGGGGTGGGAAGCTGGTCGGTATCTCCGTAAACCGAGCTGGAGCTGGCAAAAACCATTTTGATTTCCGGAAATTCTTTCAGGGCTTCTAAAATCCGCTGGGTGGCTTTGATGTTATTTTCCAGATAGTGGTCAAAATCTTTTCCCCAGCTTGCCCGCACCCCTGCCTGGGCAGAGAGATGAAATACTCCCTTAACCTCAGAAAGAATGCCGGAAAGCTCAATTTCGTTAACATCTGCTTCTACAAATTCAAAACCCTCATAAGCTCTTGGGAAAGAAAGATTTTTTTCTTTGATCAGGCGGGAGTAGTAGTCAGTAAAGCAATCAATTCCCACCACCTGCTTTTTCTTTTTAAGAAGCTCCTCTGCCAGGTGGGAGCCAATAAACCCAGCCACGCCCGTAATCAGATATTTCATTTTTTATTCCTGAAAAAGCTTTTTAATTTTTTGGGAGGTTGGATTTTTAATTATTCCCTTTTCGGTGATGATTGCGGTTATCAGTTTTGCCGGGGTTATATCAAAAGCCGGGTTCCAGGCAGGAACTGATTCTGGAGCGATATTCTTTTGATTTATTTTGAGCACTTCTTCCTGAGCTCGTTCTTCAATGGGAATTTCAGCTCCGCGGGCACAGGTTAGGTCAATGGTGCTGAGCGGAGCCACCACATAAAAGGGGATATTATGATGCCGGGCTAAAACCGCCAGGGTATAGGTTCCGATTTTATTGGCGGTATCTCCATTTCGGGCGATCCGGTCTGCACCGACAAAAATTTTGCTCACCATCCCCCGGCTCATTGCCCAGCCTGCCATATCATCACAGATGAGCTTGGTTGGGATGCCCAGCTTTTTTAATTCCCAGCAGGTCAGGCGGGCGCCCTGAAGTCTGGGGCGGGTTTCATCTGCCAGCACCTGAATTTTTTTCCCCTGCTCAAAGGCGCATCGGATTACCCCGAGTGCGGTTCCATATCCGCCAGTAGCTAAGGCTCCGGCATTGCAGTGGGTTAGAATGGTATCGCCTTCCTGAATCAAGCTGGCACCGTATTCGCCCATTTTCTGGTTGATTTGGATGTCTTCTTCCAGGATTGCTTTTGCTTCTTTAAGGATTTCCTGGGCTCTGGCTTCGGGGTCAAGCCCGAGCAGGGAGCTGGCTTTTTTCTTGATTCGCTCCAGTGCCCAGAAGAGATTAACCGCGGTGGGTCGGGTTTTTGCCAGCCGTTTTTCTGCCTGCTCAAACTCCTGCCACCATTTTTCTGGCTCTTTTATTTCTTTTAATTGAAATCCGGCAAGAGCCAGCCCAAAGGCACCGGCAATCCCGATGGCAGGAGCTCCCCGAATTGCCATCTGCTCAATTGCCTGGGCAACTTCTTCATAGCTTGAGAGTTTTAAATATACTTCTTCTTCCGGAAGCAGGCGCTGGTCAAGCATAATAACTTTGTTGTTCTGAAAATCTATGGTTTTAAAGCTCATTTTTTCTTAGGGAGATTCATCAGGCTGAATCCCGCAAATCTGCTGGCTTTGCCCAGCTCCTCTTCAATTCTGAGCAGTTGGTTATATTTTGCCACCCGCTCGCTTCGGGAAACCGAGCCGGTTTTAATCTGCCCGGCTCCCACTGCCACGGAAAAGTCCGCAATAAAGGTATCCTCGGTCTCTCCGCTCCGATGGCTGATTACCGTGGCATAACCTGATTTTCTTGCCAGCTCTATTGCGGAGAGAGTTTCGCTGACCGTGCCAATCTGATTCAGCTTGATTAAAATTGCATTTGCCACCCCTTGCTTTATTCCCTGCTCTAGTCGTTTAATATTGGTGACAAATAAATCATCTCCCACCAGCTGGATTTTATCTCCCAACCGCTCGGTCATTATTTTCCATCCTTCCCAGTCATCTTCTGCCAGACCATCCTCAATGCTGATAATCGGATAAGAGGAAACCAGCTTTTCATAATATCCCACCATCTGCTCGCTGGTAAGGGCTTTTCCTTCTGCTTCCAGACGGTAGCGATTCTTTTTATAAAACTCGCTTGCGGCCGGGTCTAAAGCCAGAGCAATATCTTTGCCCGGCTTGAACCCTGCCTGCTGGATGGCAAGGACAATCAATTCCAGAGGCTCCTCATTACTTTTCAGGTTCGGAGCAAATCCCCCTTCATCCCCCACTGCGGTGGATAAGCCTTTGGATTTGAGCACCGATTTTAAACTCTGAAACACCTCTGCTCCCCAGCGAAGCGCCTCTTTAAAGGAACCAGCACCGCCAGGAACAATCATATACTCCTGAAAATCCACCAGATTATCTGCGTGCCTTCCGCCGTTAAGAAAATTCATCATTGGCACCGGAAGAATTCTTGCCAGCCTCCCTCCCAGATACCAGTAAAGAGGCAGGTCATAAAAAATCGCACTTGCCCGGGCACAAGCCATAGAAACACCGAGAATGGCATTAGCACCCAGCTTGGATTTATTCTCGGTGCCATCCAGTTCAATCATTGTCCGGTCAATTTCTTCCTGCCTCTCCGCTTCCATTCCCACCAGTTTTTTGGCGATCTGGTTGTTGACATTGCGAACCGCTTTTAGAACCCCTTTGCCTTTAAACCGCTTGGGGTCCTGGTCCCGAAGCTCTAAGGCTTCGTACTCTCCGGTGCTCGCCCCGCTGGGAACCGCAGCGCTGGCAATAATCCCGACCTCCAGTTCCACATCCACCTCAACTGTGGGGTTTCCCCGGGAATCTAAAATTTCCCTTGCCCGAATGGATTTAATTCTGGTCATTTTTTCCCTCCTGTTCTAAATTAAGCTGAGTAATTTTTTCTGCCAGAGATTGGGCAATCAACTTCATCCCCTGCAGGTTTGGATGAATTATATCCTTTTTCGGGTTAGGAAAAAAGTTTTTAACCCCCCGGGACTGAAAAATTAAATCCAAATCCACCAGAGGAATTTTTTCCGCCCCGGCAACTTTTCTCACCATCTGATTATAGGAATGATGGAGTTTTTCCAGATTCTCTCCCTTCTTGATAAAGCCCAAGTATTCCAGATAGTCGGGAAGAGGTGCCAGACCGAATCCTGCTGGAGCAGTAGCAAAAATTATCTGAGCCTGATGGCTTCGGGCAAGTTGAATCATTGCTTTTAGATTTTTCTCATACTCATTGATTGGCACCCGGAATTTTTCTCTTTGAGCAAGGAGCTTGGAGTTGATTTTTGCACTAAGCCAGTTAAGAAATTGATAAAGCCTTAAATGAGCCAGGAGGTTGCGAAGCTGAATCAATCTCCCCTCCTGAGCTGGAATTTTTTGTTCTGAATCGCTGAATCCCCGGGCCAGCCAGTGGTCATTCCAGACATAAGAAATGATGACAATATCCGGATGATATTTTTCCAGCACCTCTTTTAAAAGCCTGCCTCCCTGAAAGCTGGTATATCCCGGCACCCCAAAATTATAAACCTCAAATTTCCCGCTTCCGAATTTCCGACGGAGGATATTCTCTAAAAGCTCAGGATAAGCCCCCTCCGGAGTGCCAAAGGTCACGGAATCTCCCAGACAGGCAATCCGAATTATTCCCGGGGGTTTCTGGGGAGAAAAATCTTTCCCCCGAAAGCCCTGCTGGTTTAAAGGCTCAAATCCTTGTCCAAAATCATAACCGGGCTTGAGCCGGAAAAGTAATTTCGCATCAAGCTCAAATACCTGATGAAGTTCCACCGAACTGGGATAGCCAAATTGAAGATAGCTTAAATTCCTCTGGTATTGAAAATTTATAAATCTTAACCCCAGCTCCAAAGCGGAAAAAAAGCCGATGGTGATAATCACAGAAAAAATAATCTTTTTAGCAGTGCTCATTTAAGGCTGACATTTCTTTAAAAAATTTTGAAATTTTTTGCTAGAGACAATTATATCAATCAAATGCAAGGCAATTAATTTATGCCCCTGGGCATTGGGATGACCCTGGTCAACCATCAACTCCGCAGAGGTTTCTGAATAAGCTTTAAATAAAGCTCTTATATCCAACAGGGGCACCTGAAATTCTTGTGCCAGCTCGGAATTGGTCTGGATGAGTCTCCATTCTTTAAAGTTCTCTGGCAGATTTGCTCCGGATTTTTCAGCCAGCTCAAAAAGAGATTGATAAACCGGGTCCGGAGCAAGATTCGGAAAATCCACATTGAGTAAAATAAGTTCACAGCCGAGCGGTTGGCATTCCTGATATATTTGGGCAAAGTTCTCTTTATATTCCTTCGGGCATACCTTTCGCTTGAGACGGGGAAGAAAGGTTTTTGGATTCAGGCTCAATCCCTGACTTCTTCTTATTAAATAAACAATTCCGGACTTGAGCAATTTATAAATTTGAAGTCGGCTGAGGGCTAAATCCAGAGGATTTTTTTCCCAGGTGCCATATTGGTAATGCTTTTGGTCAGAGAGCAGGGCAGGGTAGCGGTCATTGGGACCAAAGCCGAAAATAACCAGGTCCGGTTTGAGCTTTTGAGCAAATTTTTTAAAAAGCATTTTCCCCTGAAAAGAGGTATAACCGGTGATTCCCAGATTTATCACTTCAATATCGCAGTTGGGATATTTTTCTTTTAGGATTCTCTCCAGTTGATAAGGATAGGTCTCATCATCCCCCACGCTCCAGCCAAAAGTGACGGAATCTCCCAGACAGATAATCCGGAATCGTCCTTCGGGTTTTTTTATTTCAAAATCCTTTCCCCGAAATCCCCATTTATTGATTCTTACTGGCTTCAGGTAAACGCCGGGAACATCCAGAATCTGGTTGGGCTTGAATTTCCAGAATAGCTCCCGGTCAAATTCCACGGTGCGGTTGGCAATCCTTCGGAATCGGCAGAGGTCTATTAAGGGCATTCCTAACAGGTCTGCGGAAAAATTATAATAAAAACTCCAGTCCCGAATCCGGAGCAAAAATTCCGGTAATCCAAAAACTAAAAGAAGAATTGTGAAAATAAACAATATATATTTTAAATTCTTAACCCTGAGCAACCCGCAAGACCTCCTGATAGGCGTTGAGTAAATCCTGAGCCAGCTGGCTTAAAGAAAAATTTTCCCTTACCAGCTTCTGTCCTTCTTTGACCAGTTGAATTCGTAATTCAGGATTTTCCAAAACCCGAGCAATTTTTTCTGCCAGCTCCTGATAGTCTCCGGGCTCAAATAATAGCCCGGTTTGTTTATCCTGAATAATCTCCACAATCCCTCCTGCTCTTGAGCCAATCGCACAGCATCCAGCAGAAATTCCCTCAATCAGACTCAGCCCGAATCCCTCCTGCCAGCTTCCTAAATATACAATTAAAGCCTGTTGATATTTTTTTACCAGCTCCGAAGGGCTTAATTGCTGAGAAAAGGCTAAATTGAGATTCCTGCTCAGGAACCTGCCCAGAATTTTACTGTGAGCATATTCTTCTCCAATTACCTCAGCTCTTAGCTCGGGAAAATTATTTTTTAAAATTTTTATCGCCCGAATTAAAGGATAAAGACCTTTTCTCCAGGCATCCCTTCCCACCAGAAGAATTAAAGGCTCTCTGGGATTTTCCGGCAGAGCATAAAATTTTTCAAAGTCTATCCCCAGCCGAACCATAAAGATTTTTTGATGCTGGACATAGCTGGCAACCGCAGGACTGTGGACAATGATTCCATCACAGGCTTGGATTAGCTTTTGGTATCTGGGCTTTCGGTATTTCTGCAATATCCAGCGGAGGAAAAAATCCGGGCTGGGAAAAAATTTGTAGGTTGCCCAGTAATAATCATGAAGGTCGCCAATAATTGGTAAAGAGGAAACCAGTTCCGTAAGCCTTATTTGCTTCAGGTCAATTATGTGGATAAGGTCATAGCCATCTTTTGGGATAGTTTCCAGCACCTCACCCGCTACTTTCCCTTTCAGGGCTTTTTGCAGGTTTTCCAGATAGCTGGCAGGACCGGTATGGGCTTTTGTTTTTTTACGCACCCAGGCAATTTTTAGCTCAGCCATTTTCTTTTCTCCAGAAAAATTGAAAATCTTCAATCCGCTCTTTTGCCTGATAGTTCTGGTTCAGCCAGCTCCAGAATTCTTTAAAATTTTTTGCCTGATGATACGAATCAATCTTTTCCAATGCGTTAATGTCATTATGCACCAGAATAACCAGCCGGGGAGGATTTTGATTGAGGTCATTTAAAAAGATTTTCCGCCAGCGTTTCTGGAGGTTTTCTGCCCAGCGGTTTTTTGGCTCAAAAGTAAGCGGATAATCTGAATGAAACCTGCTGGGAGCCCGCCGGGCCGAGAGATAATTTATCCCTGGCTCGTAGCCAAAAACCAGAACAAAATCTCCCGCTCCAGTATGCTTCCGAATATAATCCGCAACCACCCAGCTGGCATAAAGATTAAAATCCTTTTTCTTTCCCTCCCTCGGCTCGGCAAACCGGGAGTAAAATTCTCCCTGAGAGATTTTTCCCCGAAGATAAGAATAAGTTTGATAATGTCGTTGAAGCAAAATATAAAAGCGAAAGCTGGATGCACTCCAGAAAAGGACCACCAGCAGATACAGGATTCTCCAGCTCCGCTTCCTGCTCGCTTCCCAGCCAAGCAGGAGTATCAAAGAAAAAGGAGCAAGAAGTAAAATAAAATGATACAAGAAAAAACGAAACTGGATGAGTAATTCTAAAAAGCTGGCTAAAAACCAGATAAAAGTCAGAGCAAGCTCGGGCTCTTTTATTTTCTTGCTCGCCAGATAAATTCCAGCAGGAAGCAGAAAAATCCCCGCAGAAAAAATCAGCCAGAGCCTTTTTAAAAAGATTTTTCCCAGCTCGGAGCAATCTCCCCGGCTCGCCTGAAGATGAACCAGATTAAATAAAATCACCTCTTCAAAAAATTCCCTGCCAATCCCCCGAATCCAGAAGTAAATCAGCCAGATGATTATGCCCAGCCCTGCTCCGAAAAGAAAAGAGAAAATAGTTTTTTTATCTCGGAGGAAAATCAAAAGAAATAAAAAAATTCCCAGCCCGAGCCAGAAGCTACTGGGCTTAAACATTAAAAGCTGGCTGGCACCCAGCCCGGAAAGAAAGCAGAAAATCAGCCCTTTTAAAAAGCCTTTTTCTTCCCAGCTGAGCAGAGCAAAAACCACCACCAGAATTGCCAGTGGCATCATAAAGGTTTCAGCCTGAGCGTTCCACCAGCAGGAGCTGAAAATAGAAAACAGAGGAAGGAAAAATAAAAAGGCTCCAAGAAGGGCTTTTTTTCTTCCAAAAATTTTTTCCGCAAAAATAAAAAGCAAAATCAGGCTGAGACCCCGGCTCAAAAGGTCTGCCAGATTCACTCCCCACCCTGCCCCCCGGCTGAGCTGGAGCGAGATTGCATAAATCAGATAAAGCCAGGGTCCTTTATGACCAAAAGCATATTGATAGGGATACCATTCCCCAAGCCAGCACCAGCCCAGATATGCATAAATCCCCTGGTCCCGGGTAAAGGGAAGGGGAAGGAATAATACTCCCGAGCCTGCCAGGAGCAAGACCAGAATAGAAATTATGAATAAAGCAGATTTCTTGCTCATCTTCTCTGCTTCCAGATTTGAAATGCACCCGGATAATCCCGGCTCAGCCAGCGCTCTAAATTAAAATCTTTTTGACCTCGGGCAAAAATCTTTTCCCGCTCTTTTAAATCCTGAGCAAGAAATTTTAAAAAATCCCAGCGGGCTTTGAGAGCAGAAGCAGGATGATTTAAAAATCCTCCGGTAAAGCTCAACAGCTCATAAAAGACCAGGGGGAAAAAATTTTTTAAAATCAATTTCCCTTCCCAGTTCCGGGCAATGGTGCGAAGCCGATTTCGGGCAAGATAATAGGTTTTAATCCCCATCTCCCCGGTGGTTTTTGAGCCCAGATGCCAGACCCGTGCCTCAGGACAATATACTGTTTTCCACCCTGCCCGCCGGGCCCGGTAAGCTAAATCCGCATCTTCATAATAAATAAAAAAATCCTCTGGATAAAAACCAATCTCTTTAAGCATTGCTCCCCGATATAACCCGGCAACTCCGCACACTCCAAAAACCTCTTTTGGTTCCTCTGAATTTTCCGGCTGATAAAGATAAACCAGCCCGTTCCTTGCCGGATAAATCCCCCCGGATTCCAGCTTACCGGTTTTTTGATTGATTACCCTGGGAGCCACTCCGCCGATGCTTTGCTCAGAATCAAGACAGAAAAGCATTTTTTCCAGCCAGTCCGGCTCCACAAAAGCATCATTGTTTAAAATTGCCAGCTCCTTTCCCCTTGCCTCTTTCCATCCCACTGAGCAGGCATAGGCAAAGCCATAATTTTTGCCCAGCTCAATAAGTTTAATTTCAGGGAATTTTTGTTTAATCTCTTTTAACTCCTCTGCTTCCGAGCCATTATCAACTAAAATCACCTCAAAATCTTTAAAGCTCTGGTTAAAAAGGGAGCTGAGGCAGTCAAAAATAAAAGGTCTGCCCTTTAAATTCACCACCACCACGGAAATTCTCATTCCAGCTCCCAGAATCCTTTTTTCATAAATTTAATCAGCCGGGTTTTTTTGATTTTCCAGAGGGAAAAGACTTTTTTCCTTGTTTTTTGCCGGCGGGGAAAAGAAAAAAATCCTGCCCAGCTTCCCCGAAGAAAAGGAACAATTTGTCGGGAAATCAAAAGATGATACCCCAGCCCCCGAAGCCATCCCCAGATAATCAGCGGAAAGAGTAAAAAGATTATGCTTAAAGGCAGATGCTCCCAGACCAGCCACCAGCGGTTGCGGGCAATCAGGTAAACTCGCTGAGAGCTTTCTATGGGCTTCTTTCCTCTTCGGTCTTCCAGCTCGGTTCTGGCTCCAAAATGATAAACCACTGCCTCCTTTACCAGCATACCTCTTTTTCCCGCGATTCGGGCTTTGAGAAAAAATCCCACATCCTCCAGATAGGCAAAATAATCCTCATCAAATCCGCCCAGCTCTTCCCAGAGTGCCCGGCGAAAAAGCACCGCAGTGCCTGAAGCCAGAAATACCTCATAATTTTTTAAAAAGGGGCTTAAAACCTGATTCTCAAACAGAGGTTCTGCTCTTGCCTGAAGATTCCAGCTCACCCCGGCACTTTCTATCTTCTCACGCTCCTCTGCCCGAAGCACCAGGCTGGCAAAAAAATCCATCTCCGGATAAGTTTGAGCAGAGCGAAGCAGGTTTTTAAGCCAGTTCCGGTCAGGAAAGGCATCATTGTTTAAAAGAGCAATTAAGGGGCTGGAAGCTTTTTCTATGCCCAGATTTACTGCCCGGGCAAAGCCATAATTTTTTTCTAACCTGATCACGATTGGTTTGAGCGGATGAGAGAGAGCAAGATTTACCGAATTATCTTGGGAGCCATTATCCACCATAATTATTTCAAAATCTTTATAACTTTGCTTCAAAAGTGCATCCAGACACTGAGAAAGAAATTTCTCACCATTATAATTGGGAATGATTATGCTTACCTGCGAGATGGCTTTCTCCTTTTTGCTTTATTTTCCATTAGATAGGGGATTTGAGCAAGTTTTTATAAATTAGAGGGCAGGATTTTCTTTTTGGTTCAGAAGTTTTTGGGTTTGCTGGACATCTTAGTTAAAGTTAAAATCAGGGGGATGAGGCTGGTTGGGATAACCACCACGGTTCCAGTGGAGATTATGCTTGCAGGTGGAGTGGTTCCTGCGGATTTAAATAACCTTTTTATAACTCATCCCCGGCGGGAGCAACTGCTTGCACAGGCTCAGGGGTTTGGATTTGCCAGCAATCTCTGCACCTGGGTAAAAGGAATTTTTCAGGTTTGCCTGGAGATGGGAATTAAAGAGGTGGTGGGGGTGGTAAGAGGGGACTGCTCCAGCACAGAAAAGCTCCTGGAGATTTTTTCGCTCCTGGGAATAAAAACCATTCCTTTTGCCTACCCGCCGGACCGCTCCCCGGATTTTTTAAAACAAGAGCTGGAGAGATTCGCCGGGTATTTCCAGACCAGCTTAAGCCATGCAGAGAAAATCAGAGACGAGCTTAAACCAATTCGGGAAAAACTTGCTGAGCTGGACCGCCGGACCTGGGAAACTGACCAGGTCTCAGGCGAGGAAAATCACCTCTGGCTGGTCTCTGCCAGTGATTTTAACCGCTCTCCAGAGAAATTTGAAAAGGAGCTGGATGAGTTTCTTTTGCAGGTGAGGGAGCGTTCTGCTTTTCCCCAGAAAATCCGTCTTGCCTATCTTGGAGTTCCCAGCATATTTGATGACCTGTATCAGGTTTTAGAGGAGAGAGGGGCTCGGGTGGTTTATAACGAGGTGCAAAGGGAATTTGCAATGCTCAAGCCGGCACAAAATCTGGTGGAGCAGTATCTGGTTTATACCTATCCTTATGATGTCTTTTACCGGGCAGAGGAAATTAAAAAGCAGATTAAAATCAGGAGGATTCACGGAATTATTCATTATGCCCAGACCTTCTGCCACCGACAGATTGAAAGCATTGCTTTTAAAAAACTCTTTTCTTTGCCGGTTCTGACTCTGGAAGGAGACCAGCCCGCCCCGGTTGATGCCCGCACCCGCACCAGAATAGAAGCTTTTTTAGAGATGCTCCAGGCAGAGCTTTAAATTTCCCTCTTAAAATTCCGATTTTTTTTAAATTGTTGCCTCAAATGAGGGCGATAAATAAGCCTTGCCTAATTTTTTTAATTTTACCTATTGACAAATTCAAAATCCTTGCTATATATAATAATGAGCATATGCTCAAAATAGATTGAAAGGATGCCAAGACCCAAAAAAGGGAGGTGGATAAATTGGTTGCCTCAGCATTGGCTTTATGTTCCTTTTGGGGTGCCGATTTTGGGCTTGCCCAGGGTGGTGCTTTGGATGGAGGAGCTGGAAGCGGTTCGGCTGGCTCATCTGGAGGGGCTGACCCAGGAGCAGGGAGCTGAAAAAATGGGGATTTCCCGGGCTACTTTTGGAAGGATTCTGGAGAGTGGTCATAAAAAGATTGCTGAGGCGCTAACCACTGGAAAAGCTATTCAAATAGAAGGAGGTTGGGCAATGTATCAGGGACCCGGAGGCTATGGCAAAGGAAGTGGCGGGGGACCGGGTGGTGCTGGTCCGGGAGGAGGCAGAGGCAGAGGAGCTGGAGGTGGATTTGGTGCTGGTGGTAGAGGCAGAGGAAGAATGGGCGGAGGAGGAATAGGACCGGGAGGATTTTGTGTTTGTCCTAATTGCGGGAATCGGGTTCCGCATCAACCCGGAGTGCCCTGCGTGAACGTGAGCTGTCCCAACTGCGGAACAAAGATGGTTAGGGGTTAAAAAGAATTTCTGAGGTTGGGGAAAACCGGCGAGAGCCGGTAAGAACAAAAAACTCAGAAAGGAGGTGAAGGAAAATGCCGTGGGGAGACGGAACTGGACCTTTGGGAATGGGACCAATGACAGGTAGAGCTGCTGGTTATTGTGCTGGTTATGGGATGCCGGGATATCTTAATCCCTGGGGAGGCAGGCGATTTGGACCTTTTGGCGTAGGCAGAGGCGGAATTCCCTGGGGAGGAGGTAGAGGCAGAGCCTGGGGCGGTGGCAGAGGCTGGGCATGGCGTGCTCGTGCCTATGGATATCCCTATGCCGGTTATCCTTATGGGGGAGCTCCGATGGGATTTTATGGTCCCTGGTGGTAAAAACTTAAACTTCAAGGAGGTGGAAAATGCCTTGGGGTAGAGGCAGAGGTTTTGGGGGAGCTGGCTGGGGATACCCATTTGGCTGGGGCTGGCCTCCTGCTGGTCCCTGGGGATGGGCTCCGCCCGGCTATGCTCCCTTTGGATTTGGCTATTCCCCTCAAGATGAGCGGGAGATGTTGAGCTCACAGCTGGAGTTCCTTCGGGAACAGATGGGATTTTTGCAGGAGCAGATTAAATCCATTGAGGAGCGACTGGCAGAGCTGGAGCAGGAAGAAGCAGAAGGAGGAGAATGAGTTTAAAGGGAGCGGGGCTTCCTCGCTCCCTTGATTTTTTATTTTTATGGATTAAGGGAGGTGTTTTTTTATGAAGATAGCTGTTACTGCTAAAGGGAAGGATTTATCCAGCCCGGTGGATGAGCGATTTGGTCGGGCAGAATTTTTTGTTATTTATGATACAGAGAGCGGAGAGTTTCAGGCAATTGACAACACTCAAAATCTTCAGGCAATGCAGGGGGCAGGGGTTCAATCTGCTCAGAAAATTATTGAGCTGGGGG
This sequence comes from uncultured bacterium, assembly GCA_964553915.1. Lineage (GTDB taxonomy): Bacteria > RBG-13-61-14 > RBG-13-61-14 > RBG-13-61-14 > DRUE01 > CAZKMM01. The sequence continues at coordinate 16,408 of CAZKMM010000002.1, read as the reverse complement.
TAGAGGTGCTTTTAACCGGTCATTGTGGTCCCAAGGCTTATCAGGTTTTGACTGCTGGGGGAGTAAAAATTGGTGTTGGAGCCAGGGGAACAGTTCAAGAGGCGATAGATGCTTATTTAAAGGGGGAGCTTAAGCCGAGTTCTGCTCCGGATGTTAATAGCCATTGGTGAGGAAATTCCAATGAAAATTGCGGTGGCAAGTGGAAAGGGGGGAACTGGTAAGACCTTGGTTGCTACCAGTTTAGCACTGGCTCTTGAGAGAGCGGTGCTGGTGGATTGTGATGTTGAGGAGCCCAATGCTCAGCTTCTGGTTAATCCAGAATGGAAAGAGACTAAAGCGGTTGAGCTTCTTTATCCTGAGGTTGACCTTGCAAAATGCACCTTTTGTCGGGAGTGCCAGCGGGTTTGCAGATTTGGTGCCATTGTAGTTCTTCTGGATAAGGTGATGACCTTTTATGAACTCTGTCATTCCTGCGGGGGCTGTGCTCTGGTTTGCCCGATGAAGGCAATTAAAGAGGTGAAAAAGAAAGTTGGAGAAATCAGGGCAGGGAAAAGAGACGGAATAGTTTTTTATGAAGGCAGGCTGGATATTGGTCAGCCAATGCCCAGCCCGGTGATTAAAGAGGTAAAACGAAAAGCAAGCAGGGAACAAATTCCGATTATTTTGGATGCTCCACCCGGTAGCTCCTGTCCGGTAATTCATACCCTGAAAGGAGCAGATTTTGCCCTTCTGGTAACCGAGCCAACTCCTTTTGGTCTTAATGATTTAAAGCTGGCAGTAGGTGTTGCCCGGCAGTTGGGAATTCTCTGCGGGATTATCATTAACCGGGTGGGAATTGGAGATGACAGGGTGCATAACTATTGCCAAGAACAAGGGCTTGAGATATTGCTGGAAATTCCAGAGGACCGAAAAATCGCTGAGGGATATAGCAGAGGTTTAACCCTCTCAGAGGTGTATCCCGAGTATAAAGAGCGGTTTTTAGAGGTTTACCAAAAGATTGTTCAAAAGGTAGAGAGAAATGTCAGTCAAGCAGTTAGTGGTAATTAGTGGAAAAGGGGGAACTGGCAAGACCAGTCTGGTTGCCTGTTTTTCCCTGCTGACAGATTCAGTGGTGATTGCGGACTGCGATGTGGATGCTTCTAATCTTCATTTGATTCTCCATCCCAGCATTGTCAGGCGAGAAGAATTTTACAGCGGATTTAAAGCAGAGATTGACCCGGAAAAATGTCAGAAATGCGGGCTTTGCAAGCAGGTATGTAGATTTGAAGCGGTGCTTGAAAAGCTGGATGCAAATGGCTTGCCTCAGGAATATACCATTGACCCGGTAACTTGCGATGGCTGTGGAGTATGTGCGGAGTTCTGTCCCAGCCAGGCAATTACGATGCTGGAGCAGAGAGCCGGGGAATGGTATATTTCTGAGACTCGTGCCGGGATATTGGTTCACGCTCAATTAGGGGTTGGGGAGGAGAATTCTGGCAAGCTGGTCAGTATGGTAAGGAAAACTGCCCAGGAGCTGGCAGAGGAGAAGAAAAAGGAGCTGATTTTAATTGATGGTCCGCCCGGAATTGGCTGTCCGGTAATTGCATCTCTTACCGGATGTGATTATGCTCTGGCAGTGGCGGAGCCAAGTTTAAGTGGAATTCATGACCTGAAGCGGGTAAGTGAACTTTGCCAGCATTTTTCCATACCTTTAGGAGTGGTAATTAACAAATATGACCTTAATTTAAAGATAAGCCAGGAGATTCAGGATTATGTGCAGAAGATAGGTGCTGAGCTTTTAGCCCGGCTTCCCTATCATCCTTCATTTTCCCGGGCAATGGTGGAAGGAAAGAGTTTAATTGAGTATGAGAGTAATTCGGTGGCAGAAGAAATCAAAAAGATATGGGGAAAAATAGAAATTAAGTTAAAATCAAAGGTATAAATTTGGGAGGGGAGTTTGAAATGGGGGAGAAAAAAAGTTGTGATACCTGCGATGTGGCTAATTGCCCGGCAAAGCAAAAAAAGCCCGGAGAAAGAGAGGAGGAATTCAAAGAGCGTCAGGAGCTGATGCGGAGGCTCTGCCAGATTAAGCATAAGATAATAGTTTTGAGCGGTAAAGGTGGGGTGGGCAAAAGCACGGTTGCGGTTAATCTGGCAATGGCTCTGGTTCTGGAAGGATACCGGGTAGGGATTATGGATGTGGATATTCACGGACCAAGTGTGCCCAAGCTTCTTGGTCTGGAAGGTGCGCCCGTGGTAGGAGGAGAGGAAGGTATTTTGCCGGTAATGATTGGAGATTCCCTTAAAGTAATGTCCATCGGCTTTCTTTTGAAGAATCCGGATGATGCGGTAATCTGGCGGGGACCCTTAAAGATGGGTTTGATCAAGCAGTTTTTAAAAGATGTGGAATGGGGAGAGCTGGATTTTCTGGTGATAGATTCCCCTCCAGGAACTGGCGATGAGCCGTTAAGTGTGGCACAGTTGATTGAAAATCTGGATGGAGCGGTGATTGTCACCACTCCTCAGGAGCTTTCTGTGATAGATGTTCAGCGGACCATTGGTTTTTGCCGGAGGTTGAATATCCCGGTGCTGGGAGTAATTGAAAATATGAGCGGATTTATCTGTCCTCACTGTGGTAAAAAGACCGAGATTTTTAAAAGCGGAGGTGGGAAAAAAATGGCAGAGGAGATGGGGGTGCCTTTCTTGGGGAAAATTCCTATTGAACCCAAGCTAGCCGAAGCCTGCGATGAGGGTAAGCCTTTTCTTTATCATTTTGCTGAGACCGAGACTGGCAAAGCATTCAAACAGGCGATTCAACCAATTTTGGATGTGATGAGTTTAGAGCCAAAGGAGGTGAAGGAGAAATGAAAATTGCTCTTCCTGTGGCAGAGGGAAAACTTTGCCTTCATTTTGGTCATTGTCAGGGATTTTTAGTCCTCACAGTAGATAAGCAGGAGAAAAAAATTCTGGCACAGGATTTTATTCCTGCCCCAGAACATCAGCCCGGATTACTTCCCAGATTTTTAGCAGAGAAAGGAGTGAATGCAATCATTACCGGTGGAATGGGAAGAAGGGCACAGGAGTATTTTAGAGAATACGGGGTAGAGGTGATTTTGGGTGCTCCGGCTCAGGACCCGGTAGAGATTGTCCAGGCCTGGCTGGAAGACCGGCTGGAGCTCGGAGAAAATATCTGCGACCATTAGGGGGCAAAGATGCCAATTTATGAATATCGCTGTCGCCAGTGCGGGAGGAAAAGCGAATTTCTGGTAGGGGTAGGCTCGGCTTCGGATGAGCTTAAATGCCCGGAATGCGGAAGCAGTGATCTGGAAAAACTTTTGAGTGCTCCAGCAGGGTTTTCTTTTTCAGAACAGAGCGGACAGTTGAGATGCGGCTCTGATACCACCTGTTGCGGAAGAAGTGAGCCCTGTGCCAAGCCTCCCTGCAAGAAATAGCTCAGGCTCTGGACGGTTTTTTTGAAGATTTTTGCTCAGCTTAAGTATTTGCTCTTGTTTTCCAGAATATACTGTCCGGTTCGGGTAGCAAGAGCCATTATGGTTTCTTGCGGGTTCACCCCCAGGGAAGTAGGAATAATCCCACCGTCCACAATGAACAGCCGGCTGACCTCATGGCACTCTCCCCACTGGTCCACCACCCCTCTTCTCGGGTTGGCGCACATTCTGGTGGTGCCAAAAGCGTGGACGGTAAGAAGCTCAATCTCGCTCGGCTTGATTTTGTAATCATAAATTTTTGGGATTTCATCAATACTGTTAAGCTCCTGAAGGCTGAAAAAAGGAAGGAGCACTTTCCGGGCACCAGCGGTAAACATAATCTCACTTAAAATTGCCACTCCTTTAAGCAGTCTTTCATACTCAATATGGTCAATCTGATAAAAGGCTAAAGCAGAACCCCAGGGAGCACGCATCACCCGACCATAAGTGGTATCATCAACTAAAACCCCGCCCGCCACCATATAATTCCACAATTCCATCATTTCCAGATTCTTCTCTCCAAAGCTGGGAAGACTGATGGCAACCAGGCTGGGATGAACCCCGCCCAGAGCAAAAAGCAATCCTTCCTCCAGAAATTCATGGACTTGATGTCCCTGATGAACCCCAGCCCAGTATCTTACCTCCTGGTCAAAGATTCCAATCACCTTGGTGTTGGGATGGCAGAGGAAGTTTTTCCCCACCTGCTTAAAGGCATTTCCCAGCCGGGAGCCGAGCAATAAAGCCGGGGTCTGAATGGCTCCGCCGGCAACAATGACCAGGTCTGCCTGAATCTTCATTTTGTATTTCTTCTTGCCGGTTTCCCGGTCCAGGATATGAGCCAGCACCCCGACCGCTCTGCCGTTCTTTGCCAGAATCTTTACCGCCTTGCAGTCCGCATAAAGCCGGGCGCCGTTGTTGATTGCCCGGGGAATATAGGTGATAAGCACAGATTGTTTTCGGTCGGTAGGACAGCCGAACACACATAGCCCCTCGCCGGTGCAGTTTTTTTGATTTCTTCGGTTCCTGCGGATTAAATAACCGAGTTTATTTACCGCCTGATGGATGAGCATTTCTGCTTTGGAAAGGGATTCAGGTGCCTGGGGAGCGACATTTATTCGCTCCTCCACCTTTTCAAAAAAAGGCTCCATTGCTTTTGGGGTAATGTCTTTTAAGCCGAATTCAAACTGCCAGCGTTTCAGCACCCGTTCCGGAGTCCGCCAGCACATTCCTCCATTGATGACCGTGGAGCCTCCAACACATCTTCCCTCACTGAAAATAATACTGGGCGAGCCTAAAATCACGGAAGTGCCCGCGTCCCGATAGAGCATCGGGATTGCCTTGGCTGGGTCAGAAGAAAAGTCCTTGCTGGTGTAATATCCGCCTTCTTCTAAAATTAAGACTTCAACTCCGTTTTCTGCCAGCTCAGCCGCGATGGCTCCTCCTCCGGCTCCAGAGCCAATTACACATACCTGACATCTTTCTTCAATATTTTTGGTGAGCTGGTCGCTGGTAAAAATTTGTCCCATTTTTATTTTCTCCTATTCAGTTTTTTCTTTAACTCTGCCCGGCTCTCCGACTGTCGGTCCCCAGGTGCCGGTCTCTTCCAGCTTCTTGAAATATTCATAAGCTTCCTGGTTGCAGGGAACCGTGGGCTCCTCGCTGACATTGATTTTCTTTAAATGTTCCTCCAGCTCATAGCCGATATGTTGCATTATCGCAGGGTGAGCATAAAAGCCGGTCATACAGATAGCTTTAATTCCTTTAATTAAATCCCGGCGAAGAGCGATTTTGCTCTCGGTCCAGCTCAGGATATATTTCTCTCTTTCCTCAAGAGGCATCCGGGAAAATCGCCTGAAAGTGGGGACAAAGATTAAGGTGCCAAATTCTAAAAGATATAGTCCCAGGGGAAGTAGGAATTTCATATGGGAGGGCAGATGCCCGATAAAATTATCAGCAACTTTTAGGATTTCTTCATCAATTGGAGGGTCAAATCCCGGTTTTCTTGGTTTTAATACCTCAATCAGAGCCCGGACAATTTGAGCGGTTCTGGGAGAAAGATTTTTGAACATCATCCCACTCCTTTTGGAATTGTCTGATAAATATAGCAACTCAAATTTATAATGTCAATTAAATCGCTCGTTTTCGAAAAACGCTCTTTTGGAATGGGAAAGCAAAGAAAAAAGATGGCGCAGTTGACCGGGAGGAAATTTTCAGAAAAAATATCTTTTGATGCTGAAGCGAATTTTAATTGTAATTATACCTTTTTTCTTGCTTGCTTCTGGCTCCCTGGAGGCTTTTGAGCTTTTGGGAAGCAAAGCCAGGCAGGAGCTCAAGGAAGCAGAGCAACTGGCGGAGCAGGGGGAAATTGACCAGGCAATCAGTGCCTATGAGGAATTTCTTAAAGCCCGTCCTCGGAGCCGGTATCAGGCGAGGGTCTGGCTGGAGCTGGGAAAGCTTTATTATGAAAAGGGGGAATATGAGAAATCAATCAGGTATCTGGAAGCGGTTCTGGAAAAAAGCAGAAAAAAGTCTCTGAGAAGAGAAGCCAATTATTTTCTTGCCCGGAGTTATTTTCAAAAGGAGCGGTATCAGGATGTTATTGCGGTTTTAAGTGGATTGTATGAACGGATGAAGGAACCGGAGCAGAGAAAGGAGATTTCCCGTCTATTTTTCTATTCTTATTTAAAGCTGGAGCAATACCCTAAGGCAGTGCTCTGGCTGGGAAGGTATGGGGAATATGCTCCTGCAGAGGAAGTGGAACAGATAAGAGGACTTCTTCCTGACCTGCTTTCCCGGATGACCATAGAAGAATTGAAAAAGGTGATAGATTCCTCGGGACCAAACTGGGTAAGAAGCGAGGCGGTCTGGGAGCTGGCTAATCGCTATTATCAGGATAGTGAATTTCAAAAAGCTAAAGAGCGGTTGGAAGGGCTCTTACGGCATTTCCCTAATTCCCAGCATCGTCAGGAAGCGGGTCAGCTTCTTGAGCTCTGCGAAAGGCTTTTAGAGGTAGAGCCTGATACGATTGGTCTGTTGCTTCCTTTATCTGGCACTTATCAATATTTCGGGGAGCGGGCTTTAAAAGGAGCTTTACTGGCAGGCGGAGTTTTTGAGAGTCCGGAGCTGGCGCCTCGGGTGAGGTTGCGGGTGGTGGATTCCAGCTTATATGAAAGCAAGATAGAGCAAGCGGTTAAGGAGCTTATTCTGGAAGACCATATTATAGCTTTAGTGGGTCCGATTCTGGGGCAAAGAGCAAAAGTCTCGGCTCAACTGACAGAAAAGTATGGGGTGCCAATGATTGCTTTAAGCCCAAAAGAGGGACTTGCGGATACCGGAACCTATATTTTTCAGGATTGTCTTACCAAATCTGCTCAGGTAAAAGCTCTTCTGGACTGGGCAATGGGGCAGGAAGGTTTAAAAAAATTTGCGGTGCTCTATCCAGATGATAAATACGGAAGCGAATTTGCACAACTTTTTACTGAAGAGGTAACCCAGCGAGGCGGAGAGGTGGTTAAAAGTTTTTCTTATCCAGCAGAAGCCACAGATATTGGAGAAAATATCCTTCAGCTCCTGCCTGAAGAATGGATAAAACTTAAAGCGGAGCATCCAGAAGAAGCAGAGGAAAAAGAACCTGAGCTGGAATTTGAAGCTCTTTTCCTGCCGGATAGCTGGGAAAAAATTGCCCTGATTGTTCCCCAGCTTCTTTTTCACCAGGTCTCTATCCAGCTTCTTGGCACCAGTAGCTGGCATTCAGAAAAAATCTTTGAATACTGCAGGAAAGAATATCTGGAATCTGCGGTATTTGTTGACCTTTATGCTCCAGAAATAAATTCTCGGGAGTTTGAGGACTATCAATTTTATTTTCGTCAGCAGTATCAGGAAGAGCCAACCCTGGTGGATATGCAGGCTTATGAAGTTGTGGCGCTTTTAATCAGTATTCTTGAAAGGAATCAGGTAAAAAATCGTCGGGAGCTTGCAGAGATGCTTTTACAAATTCAGGGATGGAAAAGCCCGCTGGGAAAGGTAAGTGTTTCTCCGCAAGGAGAGTTTTTGCATAAGCTTCATATTTTCCGGATTGAAAAAGGAAAATTCCAGATTATCCATTAAGCAACTCTTTTTAAAACCCGGGAAAGTTTTTCATCTAAAAGCTGAATCTGGAAGATAGCGGTTTCTCGCCAGGGGCTGTTAGGAAATCTCTCCAGAAATTCAAAATAGCGGTCAATCGCCAAAGTGGGAAGGTCAAGCTTTTCGCCATAAATTCGGGCAAGATGAAGATATGCCTGCTCCAAATACCGGGGAGAGTGATGTTTAAAAAGTTGCTCCCATTCCTGAATCAGGGTTTCCAGAGCCTGAGCAGAAAGTAAATATTTCCCTTTCTTGCATAACTGCTGGCAGAGATGGAGCTGGATTTTTGGAGCGAAAATTCGCTGGTATCCGCGGAAATATTCCTCAAAAACCGAACCTGCCCGTTCCAGCAAACCCCGCTGATAAAAATGATAGATTGCCTGAGAGTAATTTTTTTCCGCAGAAATAAATTTTCCTTCCTGAAAAAGCCTTCGGGCTCGAGCCAGATATTGTTCCGGAGAAAGCAGGGTTTCTTTGGGTTTGGAGCCAGGGGAAAGAATTAAAAAAATTGCCAGAAGCAGGGCAAGGCAGAATAAAAAAATCATTCTTTCAGCATCAGGGAAAGCATAGCTCAAAAATCCAAGCAGGCAGGCTAATCCCAAAATCGTATAGCCAGAAGCTATTCTGAAAATCCGGGATGATGGAGAGCAAAATTTCCAGCTTTCTGCCATCTGCCCCCTCCTTTTTTATGACGCTTCTGCCCAGCTCAGCGATTCATTATGTTTGCTTAATAAGAAAAATTCATTCAAAATAAAAAATGAAATTTAAATGGAGGAGTCTGATGAAAAGATGGCTCGGGGTTTTTTCTTTGCTTGTCCTGGTTGGAGGATTTTCCGTTTATGGACAGGAAAATCCCTGGCAGGGATTAACCGAGGAGCAGATTCAGAAGCTAAAGCAGGGAGAGATTATCATCCTCCATCAAGAAAAAGAGGGCAAGGAAGGGGAAAGATTAATTAAAGCGGTGATGATTTTAAATCAATCCATAGACGAGGTTTTTAATTTTTTATGCCAGACCGAGCGACAGGAGGAATATCTCCCCCGGCTGGAGCGAAGCGTTTTGATTGAGGAAGATGAAAATGGGAATATAACTGAATTTCGTATTAAAGCTTTGTTTATCAATATTATTTATCGGGTGAGGCATCATCATGACCCGAAACATTATCGCCTTTACTGGGAGTTAGACCCGAATTTTGACAACGATATTAAGCATCTGGAAGGGTATTATCAGCTTTATAAAATCAATGAGCATCAAACCCTGGCTCGCTACGCCACCGTTGTTATTCTCAGCGATTTAATTCCCCGCTCCATTCAGGAGCTGTTAACTAAAAAAGACCTTCCCCAAAGTTTGGGGGCAGTGAAAAAATGGATTGATTCTGGAGGAAAATATAATAAACCTGAATATAAGGGGGTGAAAAAACAAAGCGAGAGTTGATTTCTTTTGAATTTTCTGCTGGAAAATTCAAAAAATTTAATATTCTGTAAAAAAAATTTGACAAAATTCCGAAACCTGAATCTATTCCTGAAAAAAAGAATCAAAATTATAAATAAGAAGAAAAAAATTTGACTTTTATAGAAAAAAACTTAAAATATTTCCAAATAAGCTGAATTGAGTTTTGATTCGTAATTTAAATTTTACAAGGAGGTGAGAACTTGAAGACATTTGCGGAAAGATTTGCCTCGCTCAGGTATCCGGGGGAGACCCAGAAGGAATTTGCAGACCGTCTCGGGATTACTCAGGCATCAATCAGCAGGTATCTTCGCGGACAACAGCCGGACCGGGAATCTCTGGAGAAAATCGCCCAGGCAACCGGAGTGAGTGTGGACTGGCTTCTTACCGGAAAAGAGCCAGAGATTGACCCAGAAGTAGAAGGGATTATCCGAAAGGTAGGAGCCAGGATGGCCAAACCGGTAGAAGACCGGGAATGGGCAGAAGTGGCTCTGACTTATATTGATGAAATGCGCTCTTTGAGTCGGGAAGAGAAGGAATACATCAAGCATATAGTCAGAGACCTGGTTAATGACCCGGAAAGGAGAGAATTGCTGATTGATTACTGGAATTATCTCCGCTTTCGGGAAAAAACCCCGGAGATGCCGGTGCCAAAACGCAAGCGGAGGAAAAAATCTTCCTGAGCCAGAGGAAGTGTTAACTAAATAAGTTTTTTCTCCGCGCTCAATGACAGACCTGGCAAAGATTTTAATTTTTAGCGGTGGTTTACTGATTGTTATTGGTCTGGGAGTTTTGTTGTTTTCTAAATATCCTCAGTATTTTTCCTGGCTCGGTCATCTGCCCGGAGATATTCATATCAGGCGGGAGAATTTTCATTTTTATTTTCCGCTTACTACCTGCCTGTTGCTTTCCGCGCTTCTTACCCTGATTTTCTTTTTGCTCAGCCGGCGCTGAGCTTGGCTTTTGCTCGTTCAAATAGCCCCTGATAAGCATAACAGTAGATTGATTTCTTGGGGTCAGGATTGTCTTTTGGCTCCCGCTCCCGCAGGCATCCTCCATAGCAAAGTGGAAGCCAAGAACAGCTCCGGCAGGAGGGACTCAGCCAGTTCTTTTTCGGAGAGAAGGATTTTTCTCTTTGCTGAAAAGCCCGGGTGAGAGCATTTTTTTCTTTTAAGTTTCGGAGCAAAAGCTCCCCTCGGACAAAAAAATCGCAGGGGAAAATATCTCCATTATGTTCAATTACCAGATATCTGGAACAGGTTTGAGAAAAGATACAGGGTCGGGGGAGGCTTTTGGGGGCTAAGAGCCAGTCAAATTCCCTGATAGAAATCCGGTATCGGTCTTTCCACCAGAGTTCAAAAAGCTCAATTAAAAATTCCCGATATTCTTCCGGGCGAGGAGAAAATTTTGCCAGCTTTTTGGTTTCTGGCTCCAGCTCCAGTGCCGGGATAAATTGAAGATAGCGAACCCTTTCGCTTTTGAAAAATTCATAAAGCTCACCCGCTCGCTCAGAACTCTCTCTGGTCACCATACAGAGGATATTAAATTCCACCTGCTTTTTTCTTAACCGCTCCATTGCCTTCCAGACCTGCTCAAAACTTCCTTTCCCGGAAAGAGTTTTCCGATAAAGATTATGAATCTGCCCGGGACCATCCAGACTGAGCCCGACCAAAAAATTATTTCGGGCAAAAAATTCTGCCCAGTTCTCATCAATTAAAATTCCGTTGGTCTGGAAGGCATTTCCTATCTCCTGCCCGGGATGGGCATATTTTCTCTCCAGCTCCACCACTTTTTCAAAGAAATCCAGCCCAGATAAGCTTGGCTCCCCTCCCTGCCAGATGAAAACAGATAAAGGAAAACCCAGCGATAAATATTCCTGTATCATTTTTTCCAATAGCTCCAGATTCATCTGATGGCGAGGAGCCTCTGAATATAAAGAAGCGGTTTTCAAATAAAAACAATAACCACAGCGAAGATTACAATCATAACTGGTGGGCTTGACCAGAAGCTGAAAAGGTTTTGGTTTTTTCTTCATCTTCCCAGTATAGATGCACAGAGAAAGTGGTTCAAATTTTTCTTTGAAGATTTTTACTGTTAAAATCAAAAAGATGAAAAGGTGCTTAATTTTTTCCATTATTATTTTAATTTTTTCCTGCACTCCCCGGGACCCTGAAAAAGTGCTTCAGCTGGTAGATGAAAAGATTTACTATCCTTCCCGAGCTGGGCTTAAAAGTCTGATCTGCCAGGCAAACAGCCCTTATATTGATGAGATGTTTTCCCGGCTTAAAGCTCAATATCCGGAAAGTAATAAAATCCTTGACCAGATAAAGCCTGAGGTGAAATTTTACTGGCGAAAAGGTTATGGCAGTCAGTTTGAAATCCGGGGAATCCCGGCTCAACTTTCTGCTTTACGCTCTTCTGTCCTTCAGGTTTTTAAGGGAACAGATATTTTAATTGTTCCTCCCACTGAAACCAAGCAATTTGAAGGACTCCATCTTTCTTTAAAAAAGGAGAAGGGAAAAATTGAGATTATGGGCACCAATCCTTTCCCAAAAAAGGAATTATACCAATATAATCTGGTGGTGGAGCCAGGCAGCTGGCTGATTGTGGAGCGAAAGTTTTTTGGAAAGGATTTTATTTCTTATTCTCGTCCTCACTATCAGCTCTGGAAAGGGAAAAGATATCCAACCAGGATAGATACCCTGCAGGACCGGGAAGAAGGAGAGGATTTTAAAAGCTGGGTAAAGCTGGAATATCAGGAGATAGAGGGCTTCTGGCTGGTAAAGAAGCTTACTTATAAATTTGAACTGGCAGAAAGCGGGGAGCGGGTTGTTGGACCTGTTGAGATAAACCTGGCTGACTGCCAGATAAACCCTCCGGTCAGCCCGGATAGGTTCAAACAGGGAAAGTTTAAATTTATCAATCCATAAAAAATTTTACTTCCCAAATCCTGATTTATGGAGTGATGATTAAATCAGGTTTTTGGTCCAGTTTGTCTTTGAGCCTGGGGAAATGAGCGAGGAGAATTTTTTTAAAAAAATCTCTGGCTCGGGGGTGAGAAAGATTTTCTGCCAGAGCTAAAGCAATCTTTCCCAGCTCTTTTTGTCCGGTTCGCCCCAGAAAATAAGCGTTTTCCCATAAAGCATAGCGGATTTTCTCAGGATTTTCCTCCAGAGGAATTAAAGCGTATTTTTCTATAATTTCTTCCAGCCGTTCCTGAAGCTGAGCCGGACTCAGCTCCAGAGGACTGGTCAGGGCAGATTCTAACTGGCGGGAACATTCTTCCAGAGTTTTAACCTCAAAGCCCCAGCCCCGAAAATAAGGATGCTCCAGAAGTTTATCTGCATCATAAATAAGCCCTATCTGCTCCTCTGGAGAAATTTGATTTTTTAGCTCAGAAATCGGGTGATTATCCCAACTTGCTTCTGCTGGTTTGAGCTTAAGTTTTTCCAGATATTCACGAGCCTGCTTTTTTACCGCCTCAGAGGTGGTTTTAGAAAGGGCATAACCTGAAAGCCAGTGAAAATGCTCCTCTTCCAGCTCAATCAATATTCCGGATCGCTCCCGGGCAGAATTGATTATCCTTTTTACCTCTTTTTCCGCCAGAGAGAGAAGTTTAAGTTCCTTAAATCCTTCTCCCAGGTCAAGCTGAGCAAGCAAAAAAAGATTTTCCCGTGCCCCAGAGACAAAATAAAAAACCACCATCTCCGCCCACCAGCTCAAAACCGGGCTGGCTCTTACCCATTTCTTAAAAACCACTTCCTGCCATCTCTCTGCGGGAGCGGGCTGGAGCTTTTCAGAAATGTTAATTCCCTGCGAGCGGAGCCTATGCAGAGCCTTTTTTATCAGCTTGGTTTTTTCCCGGCTTAAATCTGACCCGAGCAGTTGCTCCAAAAAAGAAAGTTCTTTTTTCTTGATTAAAAATCTCACCAGCGAAGAAAATCCCTCCGGGCTGAGCTGATTTAATTTTGAGATTATTTCCGGCTCTGGCTTTTCTTTCAGAAATTTCCTTAATATCTCCAGCTCCTCAGAATACCGCTCCTCGCCCAGCTCCTCTGCTTTTTCTAAAAGCTGAATTCGTTCTTCCAGCTCTGTTTCTGGCTCTTTTAAAAGTGCCAGAATTTCCTTTTGATTATGATTTTCCAGAGCGGATTTAATTCTTTCGGAAATTGTTTTTTTCATTTGCCAGATTTTTATATCATCATTTTTTCTTTTTCCCAAGTAGAGGAGCGGAGCAGAGCTTTAAGTTCTTGAGGGCTGAGCTCTATTGCCTGATTAAAAGGAGCGGTTCGCATAAAAGAAGGGCTGATTTTTACCAGATGAGCCGGACATTTCTCCCGGCAATCACTGCTCCCGAATCCCGGAATAACCATTTCTCCTCCGCGGGCGAGAATTTCTTTAACCAGACTGTGCTCATCAGCCTGCGGGAAAAGCGAGCCGGGGAATAATAATATCTTCTTTATCTTTACTTCTGGTCGGGCTAAAAGATAGTCAATATGCCAGAAGCAGTTTTTTTCTCGGGATAAATAGCGACCAATTCTAAGCCCCAGCCCTTTTCTGGCACTTCCAGAATAAGCATAATTCCCGGCTTTTAAATAAAACCTTCCCAGTTTTCCCACCTGAAGAATAAGGTTTTTCTTCACCCGAAGCAAAAGAAGATAACATCCGGGCTGGGAGATTGCCCGGATAGCCAGGGCAGATATTTTATTCTTCTCCTGACTCAACGCAATTGGGATTTAGCCATTTTTCTGGATTTATTGCCCGGCTGTGATGCCGAAGCTCAAAATATAAATAAGCCCCTTTCAGGCTCCCGGTATCCCCCACCCAGCCAATAACCTCTCCTTTGTTCACCACCTCACCTGCTTTTTTGGTCATCTGGTCCAGATGAGCATAAAGCGAATAATAACTGGAGCCGTGGTCTATAATCACCAGATTTCCATAGCCCCGAAACCAGTCCGCATAAACCACCTCGCCAGCATAAATTGCCCGCACCGGCTCGCCTTTTTTTGCTCTTATGTCTATGCCCTTGTGAAAGGTTTTGGTTTTGAACTCCGGGTCAATTTTTTCTCCAAAACCTTCCTCTATGGTGCCTTTTACCGGAAGGCAGAGCCTGCCCCGGAAATAACCAAATTCACTCTCTCCTTTTCTTTTTCGGCTCAGCCAGTTAAGTTTTTTCTCCAGCTCCCTTCGGGAAGCATCTAATTCCGCAATTACTTTTAAGTGGAATTCTTTTTCCTTCTGAATTTTACTGAGAAGCTGGGTTTTTTCCTTCTTTTCCTTCTCCAGCTCTGCCTTTGCCCAGTTTTGAGTCTCTATTGCTTTTTGTAGTTGAGCCTGCTTTTCTTTAATCTGCTCCTTTTTCTTTTCCAGCTCTTTTTGGTTGGCTTCAAAATCTTCCAGTAATTCCTGGTCTTGCTCCAGAATCCTGCCAAAGTATTCATCCCGTAGAACCAGGTCAGAAATTTCTTCTGAAGCAAAAAGCACCTGAATTATTCCCACCTCTCCCAGCTTATACCTTGCCCGAAGCCTTTGGGCTAAAAGCTTCTTTTGAGCCTGAATTTTTTCCTCCAGCTCCTCTTCCTCTTTTTCCAGTTTTTTCAGCTCCTGATTAAGCCCTTTTTGAATTTTCCGCAACTGCTGAATTTTCCGGTCATAAAGCCGGATTTTTTTCTCCATTCCTTCCAGCTCTGCCAGGATTTTTTGCTCCTTTTTGCTTTTTGCCTCCAGCCGGGCTTTTTCTTTTTCAATTTCTTTCTTAATCTGGTTCAGTTTGCTGGTAGTGGGATTTTTCGCCAGAAGGAAAAAAGGAAGCAAGATAAACAGCCCGAGTAAAATAATTTTATAGCTCTGAAACCCGTTCAATCTCATACCTTCAAGAATTCCTGAAAACTGACCATACTTCCCAGAATTCCGAGCACCCCGGCTCCAGCAATCATTCCCAGAATTTGCCCTAAGTCTAAAAAGACCAGTCCGCTCTGAGCCAGAAGCTGAAAAGGAAGCGAGACCGTATGGCGGAAAATCAACCAGACCAGCCAGAGCAGAAAAATAGAAATCAGGCTGGCACTGATTGACTGGGTCATTCCTTCTAAAAGAAAAGGTATTCGCAAAAATCGGTCAGTGGCTCCTACCAGCTTCATAATCCCGATTTCTTCCTGCCGGGAATAAACCGTAAGCTTAACCGTGTTGTAAATAATGAACCCGCTGGCAAGAAAAATCAGTCCGCCAATCACCACCACCAGAATTTGAAAAATCCTCACCAGAGAGAGAAAATTTTTCAGCCATTTCTGACCGTAAGAAACTTCTTCCACCGGATTTAATTTTTTAATTTCCTCTGCCAGAGCCTGGATTTGCTCCAGGCTTCGGGCTTTTTTCTTAAGCTGAATTTCAAAACTGGCAGGAAGAGGATTTTTTTCTAAACCAGCAAGAACCGAGGAGCGAGCCCCCAGCATCTTTTTTAACCGCTCTAGTGCCTCTTTTTTAGAAACATAATTTATCTGAGCCACCTCGGGCTTTTGAGTAAGTTTTTTTTCCAGAGCTTTTATCTCCTTTTCACTCACCCCATCTTTTAAAAACACCACCACCTGAACCTTCTCTCCCCATCTTTCCACTATCTGGTCAAGATTTTTTGCCAGCAGGAGAAAAAGCCCGAGAATAAAAAAGGCAAAGGAAATTATCCCCACAGAAAAAAGATTTAAATTTTTGCTGGCTCGGAGGTTTTGAAAATAAAGCCGAAACGCAAAACCCAGCTTCACCAAATCCTCCCCAGCCCTGATTCGCCGGCTCCGGTCCGATTGTCCCCTACCAGGTTTCCTTTATTCAGGCTTATCACCCGGCGAGAATATCTTTGAATCAGGTTCCGGTCGTGGCTGGCAAGAAGAACCGTGGTGCCCCGGTCATTGATTTCTAAAAACAGATTCATTATTTCCTCGGTGATATCCGGGTCTAAATTCCCGGTTGGCTCATCTGCCAAAAGAATCTGGGGCTGGTTGACCAGTGCCCGGGCAATTGCCACCCTTTGCTGTTCTCCGCCAGAGAGCTTTTGCGGATAAAAATCCAGCCGGTGATGAAGCTGAACCCTTTTTAAAGTCTGAAGCACCCGCCGGCGAATCTCCTTTCGGGAATAACCCAGAATCTCCAGAACAAAAGAAACATTCTCATATACGGTCCAGTAATTGATTAGCTTGAAATCCTGAAATACTACCCCAATCTGCCGGCGGAGATAAGGAATATCTTTTGCCCGAACCCGGGTGATGTTCCTCCCGGCAATCAGAATCTGCCCGGAACTCGGTCGTTCCGCACAAAAAAGAAGTTTTAACAAAGTGGTCTTGCCCGCTCCGCTGGGACCGGTGACAAAAACAAACTCTCCTTT
>CAZKMM010000001.1:0-52482 GCA_964553915.1 uncultured bacterium | reverse complement strand
CTCTCCGCATCTAAAAAGAGAAAATGAATTTTTTAAATCAATTGGAGCAGGAGATAGAAAAAATCTTGAAAGGCAACCGGGTTGGAAGTGAATTTTTTGCTCTGATTTTAAGGCGAGCCTGGCTCCGGAAGTTAAAAGAAAAATTTCAAAAGAAATCCTACCAGCCGGATTTAAAAAATTTAAGTCATAAGATTCTCTGGGAAGAGGTCTGGGAAGAGCTTTATTTAAAATCCAACCAGGAGCAGGAATAATGCTAGTATTAAGCCGGAGACCAGGAGAAAAGATTATCATTGGCAACAGCATAGTTATCACGGTTCGTCGAGTGGAAGGGGGAAGGGTAAGGTTGGGAATTACCGCTCCCAGCGATATACCGATTTTGCGGATGGAGCTACTGGAAAAGGAGGAGAAGAAAAAGCGAATCGCCTCTACTTAATCTGAATCTGAGAAAATCTCCTTTTCTGAATAAAGACCGCCAGCAATAACCGTTTCCTTGATATTCTCTCTATCTACCAGCACCGCCTTGAGAAGAATAGAAGGCACCTGATAATCCTGATTTTCAATCAAATTCTCTGAGCCAAAAATTGGCTCGGAGCGGAGTAAAAGCAAAGAAGCTTCCGCGGCTCTTACTGCCTGCAGTTGAATCGGCATATAAAAGGTTATTGTTTGCTTTCCCTGAACAATTCTTTTAATGGCAGAAAGCTCCGCATCCATCCCGGTCACCAGCACCTTTCCGGTAAGATTAAATTCTTCCAGTGCCTGAACCACTCCCCCGGCAGTGCCGTCATTACTGGCAATAATTACATCCGGAATTTTTCCTGCTTCTAAAAGCTCTTTAATAGTTTGATATGCCCGTTGAGGAAACCAGTTCGCAGTCCAGCTTTCTCCCAATAGCTCTACTTCTCCCCGAGCCAGAGCTGGCTGAAGAGCCTCTTTCTGCCCCTGATAAAGCCAGAGAGCGTTGACATCCTGAGGAGAGCCCAGAACCAGAAAATATTTTCCCCGCGGTTTCTGGCTAAGTGCATATCTTACCATCTGCCTGCCGATTTCTGCATAATCATAGGTAATAAAAAGGTCTAGGGGAGAATTTTTGATCAAGCGGTCATAGGCAATTACTTTAATCTGGTGTTTTTTTGCCAGCTCTATAACTTTTCTGGCTCGCTCTGAGTCCACTGCAATTACCACTAAAATTTGAGGATGCCGAGCAATCAATTCTTCTGCCTGTTCTATCTGCCTCTGGCTTTTTCCTTCTGCAACCGCTTCCAAGACCTCTGCCCCTAATTGCTGACAGCGCCGGACAAAAGCCTCTCGTTCTCGCTTCCATCTTCCCTCCCGGAGATTATCCAAAAGCAGTCCAATTTTTATTTCACTTTTTATTTCCGGCAGGCGTAAATGTTTAATTTCACTTTTTAAAATCAAAGACTCATCTAAAATACTCACCGCAGTATTCTCCACTGAGGAGACACTTACCGCGACCAGGTCTGATGCCTTTTTTACCTGTTTGACCGCATTTAAAATCTCTCCGCTTGCCTGACTTTGATTTACCGTGGCTCGGCGGATGGTCTCCACTGATTTGGTCAACTCCTCCATTGCCTGTGCCACTAATTGGCTGGATTTTGCCTGCTCCTGGGTGGCAATTTTGAGCTTTTCAGTAAGTTGATGCATTCTTCCGGTTCGCTCTTTTAAATAAGTGCTGGAATCTTCCTGCTCCCGCATTGCGGTTTTGATCAGGCGAATCCTTTCATCAACTTCTGCTCCAGACTGATACACCTGGCGGGCAAGCTCTACCTGTTCTTCAGTGGCACGAGCTATCTCCTGGGCATAGTTATTGGTATATTCTATTTCCTGCATTACCTGCTTGATTGCCTGGTCTGCTTCCCAGCTGAGCTGGATTCCTTCCTTTGCTCGCTCGTGTGCCTGGGCAACTGCCTGCTGGGTTTCCTTAATCGCTTTTCTGGTGCGGGTAATTAAAGTTTCTATCTCTTTGGTGCTTTCGCTGGTTCTTTTTGCCAGCTCCTTAATCTCCCCTGCCACCACCATAAACCCTCTGCCGTGCTCTCCAGCCCGGGCGGCCATAATTGACGCATTAAGAGAAAGAAGATGAGTCTCGCTGGCTATGTCATTGATTACGCTGACAATCTCTCCAATCGCCTCAGATTGAGCCACCAGCTGGTTCATTGCCGAGATGGACTGGCTCACACTTTGCTCAATTTTTTCCATCCCCTCCACCCAGGAGCGAATCAACGCACCGGCTCGCACCGCTCGTTCCCGGGCACGAGAAGCAATTTTAGCGGATTCGTCTGCCCGGCTCCGAATCTCCTGAGTAGCCTGTTCTATTTCTCTCATAGAGGTAGCGGTCTGAGCCGAGGAGGAGCTTAAGCTATCCGTTGCCTGGGCAACGCTCTGGATATTAGAAACAATCTCACTAATAATCGTGACCAGGTCCCGGACCAGTCCTGCAAGGTCATTGGTCATTTCCGAGACCTGCTGGATATTGCCCATCATTTGATAGCTGGCAGAGGAGGTATTTTGGCTTAATCCCTTAAGCTCATCTACATTGGAGAGAATTTCTCTAATTCCCCGGTCAATTTGTTCCAGACTTCCCAGAGTCTCTTCCACGGAGCGTGCCTGAGAGGTGCTTGCCTGAGATAGGGATTGACTTTGATTGATAATTTCCTGCGCCAGCTCCCCTAAATCCTGAGTCAGTCGCTGTGCCTGACTTAAAACCTGAACCAGCATATTGTGAAAATGGTTGAATTCCAGCTTTAATTCCCTGCCTTGGTGTTTTAAGGTTAAATCTTGAGTCGGGCGAGTAAAATCTCCCTCCAGAGCCGAGGCAAGATAAGCTTCCAGTGCCCTTGTTTGGTCTAAATCTAGAAAAGAAATTGGGGAAAGGAATTTTAGAACCAGTATAACTATCGGGGTAAGAATAATGGTGGAGCATAATGAAAAAAATAAAATCCAGAAAAACCTTGAAGAAGTGAGGGTTTGAACAAATATCTGATTGAAGACAAGAATCTGGACCAGACTGAAAAGAAAAAGAACCGCAAAAATGATAATAACCGCTTTGAGATTTTTGTTTTTCATTTATTCTATTTTTTTACCAAAGATTACCAGAATTACCAGAAGAATGATACTCCCTATTATCCAGCTTGCCCAGGGAGGCATTCCATAAGCAGTGGGAATATCTCCTACCAGCATTCCCATCCCGGCAACAGTTAAAGCGTATGGCAACTGGGTGCGAACATGGTCAATATGGTCTGCGTTGCTCGCCATACTGGACATAATGGTGGTATCGCTGATGGGTGAGCAATGGTCTCCAAATACCGCTCCTGCCAGAACTGATGAAATCGCCCCTACCATTATTATATGATACTGGCTCTGGTTAAAATTTGCCAGCAGGCTTAAATGATGAGCAATAGGAATTACCAGAGGAATTAAAATCGCCATTGTTCCATAGCTGGTTCCGGTGGAAAAGCTAATCAAGCAGGCAACCATAAAAACCAGCACCGGCACCAGCCGGGGGTTGAGCACTCCTTTAAGCTGATGGGTAATCCATTCTGCGGTATGAAGCTCTGCACAGACTGAGCCCAGCCCCCAGGCAAAAAGCAGAATTAAAACCGCAATCACCATAGATTTAGCACCGCCCAGCCAGGCATCCATTGCCTGAGCCAGGTTCATAATTCGCTGAGAAACCACCATCACCACCGCAAGTGCTCCTCCGCAAAGACTTGCCCAGCTTAAAACCGTGTTTGCACCTGCCTGGCTGTAAACCATTCCTACCAGATAAATTTTTCCCCAGAGCGGTCCCAGTTCCTGAGATTTTTTCAGAAATTCCTGATAGCCAGAGACTCCTAAATTCTTTACCCCATCAAACCAGAGCCCAACAAAGGTGACAATAATTACCGCAAGAATCGGGACCAGGGCATTATACCAGCGAAGTTTTTGTTCCGAGACTGGCTTGAGCAGTTCTGGCTCCAGATTTGCCATTGGCTGGGCATTGTCCCTTAGCACCTTTCCTTCTTTTCGGGCTCGGCTTTCTGCCCGGTGCATCGGACCTAAATCTCTTTTCAGGGCAATTACAAATAAAAGCATAATCAGGCTAAAAATCGGATAGAAACGATAAGGAATGGACTGTAAAAACCATAAAAATCCATTGGCTTTAATTCCCAGGCTCTGAAAGGCAGAGTTAATCAATCCCACCTCATAGCCAATCCAGGTGGAGATGGGAAAGATGCTGGCAACCGGAGCTGCGGTAGTATCCACCAGATAAGAGAGCTTTTCCCGGCTGATTCTTAATTTGTCCGTGATCGGACGCATCGCATTACCAACAATGATGGTATTGGCATAATCATCAAAAAATATGAACAGCCCAAGGAGCCAGGTGGCAAATTGTCCTCTCCGGGCAGAGGTTGCCCACCTGCTCACCTTTTCCACCAGACCGTGAATTCCTCCGCCTTTGGAAATTACTCCAACCAATCCCCCCATAAAGAGAATAAATAAAAGCATCAGGCTGTTTTCTTTTCCTGCCATAGAATTGAGCAGATAATAATCTATGGTGCGGGCAAAGGCGGAAAGAGGCTTGTAGTCAAAGACAATTAAAGCTCCGACAAAAATACTCAGCCAGAGGCTTGCCAGCACCTGTCGGAAGATTAAAGAAAGCCCAATTGCTAACAGTGGAGGGATAATGCTCAGCAGACCGGGTATCTGGCGAAAAGGCAAAATTTTTTCTTCGCCTTGGGCTTTTAAAATTAGCTCTTTTTTCCCGGTTTTTTCAATGGAGATTTTCAGCTCTTTTTTCTCTTTTGGCTCCAGCTTTCCCTGAAAAATCAGCTCCTCTCCCCAGAAAAGCTTAAAGTCCCTGGTTTGGTTAGAAAGATTTTCTAATTCAAGGGTAAAGGGAACCGAGCTGACCCAGAGCTTGGGAGCCTGAATTTTCAAGGAGCTGGCAAGCCCGCAAACCGGGAAAAACCAAAAAATCACTCCCCAGCACAGATAATTTTTCCACTTATACCGCATCTGGCGGGAATAATTTATCTTATCTTAAAAGATTGTCAATTTATCCTCTTATGGGCTTGCCTGAAGCTCCATAATCGGGTACTGTGCCTCTTTAATATATTCTTTTGCCTTCTGGTCTCCTTTCAGATAGGCATCAAAAAAGCCTCGGGAATAGTTTTCATAGATTTGCTTTTTCATTTTATACTTCCAGCGGTATCCGGGAAGCACCAGTCGGGCAAAGGGGATTTTTAAAGCCATATCGGTGATGGTCATATGGTCCACTTTTTTGAGATGGAGCAGATACCTGGGACCAGCCAGCTCATCATATACTCTCTGGATAGGCTCAAAAGGAACCTCAAATTTCCCCCAGCCGGTAATAATCATTATGGGAATAGATACCTCTTTAAAAGCTCCCTCCGGGAAGAAAACCGCAGGACCAAGAGGTAAAACCGCATCTACTCTTGGGTCTTTAAAGCTAACCTTCTTGCCTTTATATTGCTCAAGGCAACAGATAACATCTGGCTCTCTTATCAGCTCCATATTCTCTTCGCTTATCTCTTCCCGATGAGCAAGTGCCTGCTCCACCCGGGCACATAGCTCCGGGTTATATTTTTCCGGACTCTGACAGTCAAACTCTCCCCCGGCAATAGCCAGGGCTGTAAATCCTCCTAAGGAGTGTCCGGTGGCACCGATTTTTTCCGGGGAGAAAAGACCTTTGAGTACCGGGTCGGTCTGATTAAGCTCAAGCAGGTGGTCAATTAGTTCCTTTAATTCTCGGGGACGATATGTGAAGTCTACATCCCTTACCTGGTCTTTAAACAGGAGGGTGACGGTTTTGGTAAGGTTTCCCCCTCCCTTCAGAAAAGCGAGTAAAACCTTTCCCTGAGTAATTTTGGGTTTTCCCTGCATTAGACACATCCCGGAATCTTTATGGTCCATCGCTCCTACCACATATCCTGCCCGGGCGAGGTTCTCCACATAAAAAACCGATTGAAACCCGCATCCGCCCATTCCATGGGAAAAGACAATTAAAGGATACGGTGCCTGAGAGCGGTCTGGAGTGGCATCCAGATAGGCACTTCCTTTGGTTAACTTATTGTAATCAAATAATCCTTCGCCTTTATCAATGGCAGGATACCAGACTGCAACAGATGCCGGTCTTCCTTCAATTTCAAATTCATAAATCCGAATTCCGAGCAAAGATTTTTTCTCTTTTTTATGAGCAGTACTGACCCATGAAAAAGCCACAATAAAAGCCAAGACTATTAAATGAAATTTTTTCATCTTAACCCCCTTTTTTAATTTTTTGGTAAAAAATTATATTCAATGATTTTGTTCTTGACAAATTTGAAAAAATGTAGTAAATTTTTAACAAGACTTCCGAGCAGTTAACCTAAAATTCTCTGGCAGTCAGTTAGAAGTGATACTAAATCACACAAAGTTTTCAAGCAAGCAAAAATTTTTAGCCCCTTTTTATTCATTTCTTTATATTCCAATATCCAAATATATCTATACAATTATATTTATGGGTCAGGAAACCCAAAAAGAACAAATTAGGAGGAAAGATTGATGAGCAATGTAGCGTTGGTAGGGCTTTTAATCTTACTTCCCATTATTACAGGGATTATTCTTTATTTGATTCGTCCCAGGGCTTTGCGGATTTTAATTGTGGTGCTGGAATCTTTATTTTTAATTGCCCTGAGCCTGATTTTATTAAGCAAGGGACCGATAGAGTTGAGTCTGGGCGAAAGCGGATTTCATATCTGGAACTGGATTGTGGTGGTTTTGGATTATCTGCTTTTAGTTTACTTCCTTTATATTGGTATCAGACGGAAGAGCTGGCTGATCAGCTTGCTTAGTTTGGCTCAGATCGGGCTTTTAGCCTGGCTGGAATTTGGCTTGGTAAAGGAAGAAGCGGTTGAGCCTTTGTTTTATATTGACTGGCTGAGCATAATAATGGCGCTGGTAATTTGTATTGTTGGTTCTATGATTGTCCTCTATGCTCTCAATTATATGCCTGACCATGAGGAGCATCTTCATCTGGAAAAATCCCGTCAGCCCAGATTTTTTCTCTGGCTGGTGCTTTTTTTGGGAGCAATGAACGCTCTGGTCTTTTCTAATCATCTTATCTGGCTCTATTTCTTCTGGGAAGTGACCACCGCTTGCTGTTATTTGTTAATCCTTCATGACCTGACTGATGAGGCGATCAATAATGCCCTTCGTGCTCTCTGGATGAACCTGATTGGTGGGCTGGCAATGGTGGTGGCAATGATTCTGGCTTATAAATACACCAGTCCCCAGACCCTGGCTCTTCAGGCTTTAGCAAAGAGCGGAGCAAGCACAGCTCTTTTACTTCCAATTGCTCTTTTGGTTCTGGGTGGTGTTATCAAGAGTGCTCAGGTGCCCTTCCAGAGCTGGCTGTTAGGAGCAATGGTTGCTCCGACTCCAGTTAGTGCCCTGCTTCACTCCTCCACGATGGTTAAGGCAGGAGTATATCTGGTATTTCGGCTTGCTCCTGGTTTTCAGGGAACCGCCCTGAGTCTGGTAATAGCGGTTTATGGAGCATTTGTCCTTCTGGTCACCGCAACAATGGCTTTGATGAGGACCAATGCCAAGAGCGTGCTGGCTTATTCTACCATCGGTTCCTTGGGATTGATGATTATGTGCGCAGGAATCAATAGCTCCCTGGCAATTGCGGCCGGGCTCGCTTTACTTATTTTCCACGCAATGACCAAGGGACTTCTCTTCCTTTGCGTGGGAGCAATTGAGAACAAGATTGGAAGCAGAGATATAGAAGCGATGGAAGGCTTGATGGAGAGATTGCCTATGCTCACCACCATTACCTTAATGGGAGCTCTGGCAATGCTGGTACCTCCTCTGGGAGTGCTGGTAAGCAAATGGCTGGCAATAGAGGCGGTGCCGGCAATGTCCAGCAGGTGGGCGTTTATCATAATTCTTCTGCTTACCCTGGGAAGCAGTGTGACCATCATCTTCTGGATTAAATGGATGGGAAGGATTATTGCACTTCGCCCCACGGACCAGAGGCTTAAAATAGAAAAGCTCGGATTCTTTTACAGCTTCAGTCTTTTGGTGTTGTTAATTGGAATAGTGGTTTTAAGCGCCTTTTTCGCTCCGGTGGTGGACCGGCTGGTTGTTCCCTATATGACTCAGGCAGGGTATCAGGATGTGATAAATGTGGTTGCTTTTAATATTCAGGTGATGCTCGGGGGCAAGGTAGCGGGTGAATTTGCTACCTGGCCTTTGGCTCTTTTTGCTTTCTTGTTCTTGTTCATTCCTGCTTTTATTATCCGGGTTCAGAGTGAGAGGGTTAGACCTGCTTATATGTGCGGAGAAAATATTGGCAATGAACCCAGGTTTTCCAGTATTGCAGATACCCCGATGGAGCAGACCTTTCGGGGATTTTACTTTGGAGAAACCCGCTCCGAGCGGTTGGTTAACTTAAGCTCCAACCTGGTGGGACTGCTTTTGCTCGGGCTGGCTATTGGTTTGGGGATAGTTCTTTTGTAAAAACAAAAAAGGGGAAGAGAAGATGAGCGAAGGAGTAAAAATGCTGATTTCCGCAATTGTTGCCCTGGTGGGGGCGCCGATTGTTGGAGGAATTTTAAGCGGAATAGACCGCAGGCTTACCGCCCGGCTTCAGGGCAGGGTGGGTCCACCTTTGATTCAGCCTTTCTATGACCTGTTCAAACTCTTTGGGAAAAAAGGATTTGTTGCCCATAAGCTTCAGATTCTCTGGGTCTGGGGATATTTGATTATGGCAATGGCGGCGCTGGTAATTTTTGCGGTGGGGCAGGACCTTTTAATGATGGTGTTTGTTCTGGGCTTTGGCACGATTTGTCTGGTGCTTGCCGGGTTTAGTGTCCGCTCTCCTTACAGTTATATAGGCAGTCAGCGGGAGATGATGCAGTTATTGAGCTATGAGCCGATATTGATTTTATCTGTCGTGGCGATTTATTTGAAAACTGGAAGTTTTCGGGTAAAAGAGGTGCTGGCATATTCCCAACCTTTGCTGGTAAGTCTTCCGTTGGTATTTCTGGCTCTTTTGGTAGCTCTGACCATTAAAATGAGAAAAAGCCCGTTTGATATTTCTACCTCCCATCATGCTCACCAAGAACTGGTCAAGGGCGTGACCACAGAAATCAGCGGACCCTATCTGGCAATGGTAGAGCTTACCCACTGGTATGAGCTGATATTGGTTCTGGCTTTGCTCAGCATCTTTTTTGCTCATCCCCTCTGGGTGGGGATTTTAATTGCTCTGGGATGTTTTCTTCTGGAAATCGTTATTGATAATGCTACCGCTCGTCTCACCTGGCGCTGGATGGTAAGAATTAGCTGGGCGGTAGGGGTAGGAATGGTGATTTTAAACCTGGCGGTTCTTTATCTGTTTAAGAGAGGAGGTTAAAAATGGGTTTAATTAAGACTTCTCAGCTAAAAAGTCCCTGGATTATGCATTTTGACTGCGGGAGTTGTAATGGCTGTGATATTGAGATTCTCGCTTGTCTTACCCCGCTTTTTGATGTGGAGCGGTTCGGGATTGTGAATATGGGCAATCCCAAGCATGCGGATGTGCTGGTGATTACTGGTCCGGCAAATCGCCGGAATGCCAGGGTCTTGCGAAATTTATACGAGCAGATTCCTGAGCCAAAGATGGTAATTGCGGTAGGAACCTGTGCCTGCACCGGCGGAGTGTTTCATAATTGCCCGAATATTCTTGGTGGGGTGGACAAGGTGGTGCCGGTGGATGTTTATGTTCCGGGATGTGCAGCTCGTCCTGAGGCAATTATTGATGCGGTGATTTATGCCTTGAATAAGCTGGCAGGCAAGGTTCCGCCTGAAGAATTGCAAAGTGCCGAGTCCAAGTAAGGAGGATTTCAATGAGGGAGGAAAGAATATCTACCATAGGGGTAGAGAAGGAGGTTTTGGTAGATTTAGAAGAGTTTATCTCAGAAGTAGAGAAGATGGCAGGTAGAGGAGCTCGGTTTGTTACTGCCAGCTGTCGGGACCTGGGTGAGGAAGGTTTTGAAATCATTTATCATTTTGATATTGACCATAAGGTTGAGAACATTCGGATTAAGGTGCCAAAAGGAAGAGAGGTTCCGAGCATCTCTCCAGTTTTCTTTCCTGCCTTGCTAATTGAGAACGAAATTAAAGATATGTTTGGAGTGAAGTTTATAGGGATGGCAATAGATTTTGATAGCAAGCTCCTGCTTCATCAGGAAGCCCCTAAAATTCCTCTTTTAAAGCCGAGCTGGGATAAGGAGCCAGCTCCGGAGCGAAAAATTCCCCCCTGCCGGGAAGCCTGCCCGGCTGGGATTGATATTCCCGGTTATATCAGATTGATTGAGGAAGGGAAATATAAAGAGGCGGTAGAGCTGATTCGTCAGCAGAATCCTCTGGTAGCAATTTCCGGTCGGGTATGCTTTGCTCCCTGTGAGACCAAATGCCGGCAGACCATTGAGCAGAGTCCGTTAAGCATTCGCCTGCTCAAGAGATATGCCTCGGATAAAGCTGGTTTTGACCTGGACAAAAGTAAAAAACCCGATACCGGCAAAAAAGTGGCAATTGTGGGAAGTGGTCCTGCGGGACTTTCCTGTGCCTTTTATCTGGCAAAACTGGGTCATCAGGTGGTGATTTTTGAGGCACTTCCCAAGCCCGGCGGAATGCTGAGGGTGGGAATACCTGATTATAGACTTCCTCAGGATATTCTTGATGCAGAGATTAAAACCATTACTGACCTCGGAGTGGAAATCAGGTGCAATCAAAAGGTGGAATCAGTGGATGAGCTTTTCAATCAGGGCTTTAATGCGGTGTTTCTGGCTCTGGGAGCTCATCAAAATGTGGAAATGGGCATTCCCGGGGAAGAAGATGAAAAGGTTTTGAACTGTGTGACTATGCTCCGCAAGGTTAATCTGGGAGAAAAGGTTGAGGTGGGAGAGAAGGTCGGAGTGGTTGGTGGTGGAAATTCTGCTATAGATGCGGCTCGGGTGGCGCTCCGGCTTGGTGCCAAAGAAGTTACAGTTTTCTATCGCCGGACCCGGGCGGAGATGCCGGCAAGTCCAGAAGAAGTGGAAGCGGCGCTTGAAGAAGGAATTAAGATAGAATTTCTCTGTGCTCCCACCAAGATTGAACGCAAGGGAGATAAACTGGCAGTGACCAATATCAAGATGAAGTTAGGGGAGCCGGACGAGAGTGGAAGAAGGAGACCGGTGCCGATTGAAGGAAGCGAATATACTGTGGAGCTGGACAATTTGGTCATTGCCATTGGTCAGCGTCCTGAGGTTTCGGAAAAGCTTGGAGTTAATCTGGGCAGAGGCAATCGGATTGAGGCAGATGCAATGAGTATGAAGACCAGCCGGGATGGGGTTTTTGCTGGGGGAGATGTCCGCACTGGTCCTGCTTCGGTGGTGGAGGCGGTAGCAGATGGAAGAAAAGCTGCCATTGCCATTGATAAATATCTGGGTGGAGATGGAAGACTTTATGTGCCCGAAGTTCCTTATCCCCAGCAGTTTGTGATGAGAAGGGATATGAAAGAAGCTAGAAAACAAATTCCTCGGGTAGAGGTAAAGAAATTAGACCCCAAAGAAAGAGTAAAGAATTTCAACGAGGTAGAGCTTGGATTTGCTGATGAGCAAAGTGCTCAGGAGACCAAGCGCTGCTGGCGCTGTGATTGGAACGAATAAGAAAGGAGTGGGAAAATGCCTAAAACCGTAATGCCGTTTGGACCTCAGCACCCGGTTTTACCGGAGCCAATTCATCTCACGCTGGTTTTAGAAGATGACATTGTTCAGGAGGTACTTCCCAATATTGGATACTGTCATCGGGGGATAGAAAAAGGATGTGAACGGAATGCTTACTGGAAGAATCCTCGCCTGGTGGAGCATGTTTGTGGGATTTGCAATTTTATGCATGCGCAGGCTTATTGTGAGGCAGTGGAAAAGGCACTGGAGATGGAGGTTCCACCCCGGGCAAAGTATCTACGGGTAATCTGGGCGGAGCTTAATCGGATTCGTTCGCATCTTCTCTGGCTCGGACTTTTAGCAGATGCTTTTGGGTTTGAGAGCCTGTTTATGCAATTCTGGAGGATTCGGGAGAAAAGTGTTTTCTTAATTGAGAAAACCACGGGAAATCGGATTATTTTTTCCACCTGTGTGGTGGGGGGAGTGAATAAGGATATTCCCAATGATTATCTACGGGGAGAGTTCACCAAGGTATTGAAAGAGATAAAGGCAGAGGTTGAGGAACTGCTTCCAGTTCTTCTTAAAGACCCCACGGTTAAGGCAAGGTGTGTAGGGAAAGGGGTTTTAAGCAAGGAAGATGCTCATAAGCTGGGAGCTGTTGGTCCCACAGCTCGGGGTTCTGGACTTCGTCAGGATATGCGCCTGACCGGACACGCAGCTTATGGCGAGCTGGATTTTGAGCCGGTGGTGGAACCAGACGGTGATAGTTATGCCCGGGCATTGGTCAGAGCAAAAGAGGTTTTGCAGTCTATTGAATTGATTTTGGAGGCAATTGGTAAAATCCCGGATACCGAGATTTTTATCAAGCCAGACCACTGGCCAGAGAAAGAGGCATTTTCCAGAATAGAACAGCCCCGCGGGGAGCTGACTTATTATGTCAAAGGAAATGGAACTCGCTACCTGGAGCGGTGCAAAATCCGCACCCCCACTTTTGCTAATATTCCCCCGCTTCTGGCAATGCTCCCCGGGTGTGAGATGGCAGATGTGCCGATTATCACTTTAAGCATAGACCCGTGTATTGCCTGCACGGAAAGATAAAAAGGAGGAGAGAAAATGCCCTGGATGATTCCAAGAATTTTGAAAAATCTCTTTGGCGGTCCTGCCACTATTCGCTATCCCTTTGAAAAGCGCGAGCCATTTCTTTTTGAGAATATCCGAGGGAGATTTGAGCACGATTCAGAAAAATGCGACCTGTGTGGTGATTGCCAGAGGCTCTGTCCCAGTGAAGCAATAAAAGTGGATGAAGAAAACCGCACCGTGACCTGGGAGCCGTTTAAATGCATTTACTGCCATATTTGTGTGGAGAGCTGTTTTCATCAGGCTTTAAAGCCAGTAGTGGAATATACCCCACCGGCTTATGTGAAGAAACAGGTGGTCTGGCAGGTGCCAGAGAAAAAATAAAGCTAAAAAGTGTTAATTAAAGACCGCGGATTTTTCCGCGGTCTTTTTTTATCCAGAGCCCTAGAAAAATCAATTGAACCAAGAAACTGGCAAAGCTGAAATATAATCCAATGGCAAATCCCACCGGCTGGTAGCGAAATTCTACCCGGTGGGTGCCTTTATCCAGAAAAACCGCCCGAAAGCAATAATCTGCCCGCTCAATCCTCCATTCTCTTCCATCAACAAAAACCTTCCAGCCAGGAAGATATTGATGGTTTAAAAAAAGATAGCCCGGACGAGCCAGCCGGACTAAAAAAACCATTCGGTCCGGAAGATTTGTTTTTAAATAGACCGGCTCTTTTAGCTCCAGGGGGTCAATTCCCCGGTTTTTCAGCTCCTCTGCCACTTTCTGAATAACCCTGGCAGTGGGAGAGGAAGCGGAGAGATAAATTTTTCTTTCCAGCTCCCAGCGGTAAGAATTTTTCAGCCGGGCAAGGATTTGCTCCTGGTCATCAAACACTTCGCAGTTATGCACCATATAAGCCATTGGAAAGGCTTTGCGATTTTCATAGATTTCAAATTCGTTGCTCCAGATTTTTTGAATGCGTTTTTTGGAATTTTCTATTCTCGGTTCCCCTAGTTCCAGTTTTTTCTCAAAAGAGGAAACGCTCAGATTGAGAAAGAGAAAAATTCCGGTTTTACCCTGGGGGCTTTTCAGGGGAAGGGAGATTTTCAGATAATTGGGTTTTTTAGAATTTTTGGGCTGGAGAGGTGCTCGGGCATAAAGCAGGGAGCTGGTTTTTGAATTCTGAAAGAGGAGCAGGAAAAATGGGCTGGATTTTTGGAGCGGGGTTTTGGTTTTAAAAATATCTCCTTTTTCTATATAAACCTTTTGCTGGAAATAAGAATTCGGTGGGAGGCTTATATCCTGCTCAGCGGTTTTAGACTGCTCATCTGCCCGAAAGATATAAGGGGAAGCAAATTTCAGGTTTTTTCCTCGCACGAGAAAATATCTTAAAGAAAGCAGGTCAATCAGAGGCAGGGTTTCTGCCCGAATAAACTCTCCCCTCCGAAAATGATTGAAGTCATAGCTGTTAATTTTCCCATCCTTAAAAATTACGCTTCTCGGCTCAATCAAATTGAGAAATTTTGCATAGCTCAAGGGTGGAGTGGTAATCCAGCCGTCAATCGTCCCTAAATGAATTCTCAAGCCCAGATGATGGAGTAAAATCGGGTCATTAATTCCCTGGCGAGAGATAATCACTGCCCGGACCGGAGATTTTTGACCCAGCCGGAAGCGGTTTAACTCCATAGGGAGCTGGTAAATCTCTGGTGGATTTTTAGGAAGATATTTTAACGCGGGTAGATAGATATCAAGCAGAAAAACCACAAGCACCAATCCTGGTGTAAGCAAGAAAGCGGTTTTGTTTCTTAAAGAAATCAGGCTTCCCAAAAACAGAATAATTAGCAAAATTTTCCGGTAGCCCAAGTTTTTGAAGTAAATTTCTCCGAACATCACCAGCGCCAGCGAAAAAATAAAAAAGAAAAAAATTCCCCGATTATCTTTTAATGCCCGCTCCAAGCCAGCTCCAATTAAAATCGCCCAAAAAATCTGAAAAAGAAAAAAACTGTGCTCCTGAGCCCCAAAACGATTTAAAAGAGGAAGATGATAAACCACCCAATCCAGAAACCGAAGGCTTCCAAAAGAAAAAAGCAGAATTATAAGAGATAAAATAAACAACCCGAGCCATTTCCTTTCCCGAATCGCCCCATAAATCGGGAGAAATATCCCTAATAACCCTAGATAAAGATAAGATGCCAGACTTTTCGTTTCTATGGTATGGAGTTCCTCAAGAGGAAAAATTAAACCCCAGCTTATCTTAATTGGATGGATTCGCCATTCAAAACCAGAAAAAGTATAACCTACTTTTCTCAGAAAAAATCCAGAGTATTCAAATAAAGGAAGAAACTGGGCACCAGCGAGAGCCAGCCCCAAAAAGATACTGAAAAAAAAGCCTAGCCAGAGCTTTGGATTAAACCTTTTTTCCCGGCTCCAGAGAAAAAGAAGAAAAAAGGGAGCAAAAAAAAGCTGATAAGCAGAGCTTTCAAAATCCCCTCCCAAAAACTGGAGACCAAGAGAAAAGCTCGCCCCCAAAAGATAATTAATCTTTTCTTTCCGGGCAAACTTAACTAAAAAATAAAAAAACCACACTCCCCAGAAATTAGAACTGGCAGAAGGAAGAAAATGAATGAAATAAAAAAATTTTCCACTTAAAATCATTCCCAGAGAAGCAAGGAAGCTGGAAAAGGCTCTAAGGGAAAGATTCCGGAGCAAAAGATACAGCCCCAGAAAGCCAATGCTCAAATGAATCGGGTAGAAAAAATTAACCGCCCGGGCATAATCAAAAAAAGTGAGGAGAAATCCAAATGGATAAAGCACCTGGGTATGGCTGAAAGCTAAAAAAGGCATCCCGGCAAATACATAGGGGCACCAGAGAGGAAAATATCCATTTTGGTAGCAGAATCTGGTGAACTCTTTAAAAGGAATCCACTGAAAGCCAATATCATACTCCAGCAGTCCAGCCAGTGCGGTCTGACCATTGACAGCACGGATGATAAATGGAAGCCAGATTAGAATTAACCCTGCCAAAGGATAGAGCCAGGGTTTTTCTTCCCAAGAGATTTTTCGCATTTGCCCTCGGAATATTTTACCAGAAGAAGTTTATCTTAAGAATTGAGGCTTGGGGTTTAAAGAAGCTTCTCCATAATAATTGCATCGGTGCCATCAGGATAATATTTCTTTTTCTGTCCTCGCCACTGATAGCCAAACTTTTGATACAGATTCAAAGCAGGTTGATTGTTATAAGCTACCTCCAGCCGAATCCGTTTAAAGCCCCGCTCCTTCAGGTATTTATGAATATACTCCAGAAGAAAACTTCCCAGCCCCTTTCTTCGGTGCTCAGGAGCAATGTCCAGGGTTATTAACTGCGTCCTGGTTGGGCTTTGTGCCTGAACAATAATAAACCCCAAAAGCTTGCCCGGTTTTTTTATCCCAAAACCCAGACAGTCCGGAGAAGTAAGAAGATAAAAAAAGAACTCCTTTGGAAAGGCAACCTCTCCGGGAAAACAAATCTGGTCTAGCTGATAAACCTGGTCTAAATCCTCAATGGTTAAAGGAGCTGGAGAGAGAGGATTTTCAGCTTCTTCCCAGTTTTTTTCTAACATCTTGGGCGCTCAGCACCACCCGTTTTCCTGCCATTTCCGGGGCAACAAACATTATATCCTGCATTACTTCTTCAAAGATAGTTCGCAAACCCCGGGCTCCCAGTCCCCTTCGCTTGGCTTCACCAACTATCTCCCGAATTGCAGATTCGCTCAGCTCCAGCTCAATACCATCCAGAGATAATAACGCCTGATACTCCCGAAGAATGGAATCCGGCGGGTCGGTTACGATTCGCATTAACTCATCATCAGTAAGCTCATCTAATTCCACAACTACCGGGATTCGCCCCAAAAATTCTGCCAGCATCCCATAACGCATTAAATCTTCTATGGTAATTCGCTCCTCAATTGGCTTGACCTCCTCCTTGGAGCTGGATTTTCTTTTAAACCCTGCCGGGCGGGACTTGCCTCCCCGATAGATATCAGTAAAAGTTCCCGCACAAATGAAAAGAATGTTAGCGGTGTCCATCTGGACAAAATCGTGCTTGTTCCAGTGCTGGGTGATATTGTAGGGGACAAAGATTTTAGAGCCCTCTAGAAGCTTGAGCAAAGCCTGCTGGACTCCTTCTCCCCGGATGTCTCTACCACTGGAGCCGTCCTTCATTCCGTTATATCTTCGGGCTATCTTATCTATTTCATCAATGAAAACGATTCCCCTTTCTGCTTTCTCCACATCCATATCCGCGGAATAAAGCAGTTCGCCGATCATCACCTCCACATCCTTGCCATAATAACCAGCTTCCGTGTATTCCGTGGCATCCACCACCACAAAAGGCACATTTAAAACCTCTGCCAGATTTCGGGCGATATGGGTTTTTCCACAGCCAGTGGGTCCTATCATCAAGATATTGGATTTTTTTAAAAGCGGTTGCCGATAGCGATATTGAGCCTGATTCTGATTAGCATAAACCCGCTTGAAATGATTATAAGCGGCAATGGCAACAATCCGTTTGGCTCGCTCCTGACCAATTACATACTGGTCCAGATATTCATAAATATCCCTGGGGGTGAGCCAGAATTCCCGTTCTAAAATTCGGGTAGGCATTTTTTTCCTCCTAGATTAAGAATTTTCCGTTTTTTTGAACCAGCTTGCGGTCTAAATAAAGCTCGCCCCCTTTTCTCAAATCTTTAATTAAATCCCAGTGAATGGCACTTTGATTTTTTCCGCCGGTCTCAGGATATGCCCTTCCCAGAGCCAGATGCACGGTGCCTCCGATCTTTTCATCAAAGAGAATATCTTTGCTGAATTTCTTAATTTTATAATTAAGCCCAATACCCAGCTCGCCCACTCGCCGAGCTCCTGCGTCGGTATCCAGCATTGACTTTAAATAAGGGTAGTTCTTTTCTGCTTTTGCCTTTACCACTCTCCCTTTTTCAAACCAGAGCTGAATCCCGCTCACCTCTCTCCCACCGTGCAGAGCAGGAAATTCAAAATAAATCCTTCCTTCCAGAGAATTTTCCAGAGGAGCAGTAAAAATCTCGCCGTCCGGCATATTGTATTCCCCGCAGGCAACTACAAATTTTCTCCCTTTAATTCTCAATTTTAATTCAGTATCTTTTCCTCTGATTTCAACCAAATCCCCTTTTTCAAAAATCCGGGCAATTCGTTCCATCTCCTTTTTTTTCTTTGCCCAGTCCTGAAGACAGGCTTGATAAAGAAAGTCCTCATACTCTGCCAGGCTCATCTCTGCTTCCTGTGCTAAAGCTGGAGTTGGATAATTTACCACTACCCAGCGGACTTTGTTCATAATCCATTCATTAATTGGCTTCAGCACCCGGGAACGCTCTATCAATCGGGCAGGCTCTACTCTGGTAAGCCCTTTGACATTTAAAGGAGAATGGATGGAAATCAGGCAGTTGATATTTTTTGCTTCATAATAAGAGATTTTTGGGAAATGCTTGAGGTGATGAGATTGAGCCTTTCGGTAGAACAGCTCACTGACCTCATCAAATCCCAGACTCAGGCGGGGATGTGCTCCGGCTTTAAGCACCTGTTCATATATTGCCAGAATCAGGGGTTTAGCAAGGTCATTGCCCCGAATTAAAACCACCTCATCCTTTTTTGCCTGCACTGAATAGTGAACCAGTATTTCTGCCAGCCGTTTTACCCTTGAGTCCATCAAAATAATAATAGCCAAGTTAACTTTGATAATCAATATAAAAGAATTGATGATTTCTATCTCCCGCTCCCCTGATATAATAAAACTATGTATGTCTTTCTGAACGGAAAGCTGGTTGAAGAAGCCAGAGCTCAAATCAGCATCTGGGAACGAGGGTTTCTTTTTGGTGATGGCATTTTTGAGACCCTTCGCTCTTATAATGGAAAGCTCTTTTTACTCACCGAGCATCTGGAAAGGCTTTTTAATTCCGCAAAAGCTCTGAACCTAAAACCGGGTTTTTCTCCCGAACAGATTGAGCAAGCCTGCCACCAGCTTCTGGAAGCTAATCAGCTCAAAGATGCCCGAATCAGGATTACTCTTTCCCGGGGAAGATTTGGAGGAAGGCTGGAGCTGGAAGAGAATTCTTCCACCTTTTTAATAACCGCCCGGGCAATTTCTCCACCCGGGCAAGAGCCGGAAAATTTAAAACTGGTGCGGGTAAATTTTACCCTCAGCCCGGATTATCCTCTTGCCCGGCATAAGACTTTAAGCTATCTGCCTTATCTTTATGCTTATCAGCAGGCAAGAAGCCAAAAAGCAGATGAAGGATTATTATTTTCCAGTAGTGGCTTTATCCTGGAAGCGAGCCGGGCAAACCTCTTTTTTATTAAAGAGCAAAAGCTAAAAACCCCCTCGCTTGAACTTCCCATTCTTCCGGGCATAACCAGAGCTAAAGTGATAGAGATTGCTCAGTCGCTCGGGCTGGAGGTAGAAGAGAGTTTTTATCAAGAGAAGGAGCTTTTGTCTGCGGATGCGGTTTTTCTCACCAACTCGGTTTTGCCTCTGGCGGTGGTTGAACAATATCAGGGGAAGATTTTTTCTCATCAGGAGTCGCTTGCTCTGGTTAAGAGAATTTACTCAATTTATTTGAAAGAAGCAGGTTGTTAAATTTCTGCTCTGGTCCAGAAGCCTGCTTGACAGCAGGGGCTTGAATGTTAAAATCCCGCTTGATGGCGAAAATCAAGCTGGGTATTGCTCTGGGCGGGGGCGCGGCTCGGGGCTTGGCTCATATTGGGGTTCTGGAGGTTTTAGAGGAAGAAGGCCTGGTTCCCGAGGTATATGCTGGAACCAGTATGGGTGCCCTGATTTCTGCGATATATCTTTCCTCTCAAAAACCTGCCAGCTGGCTGAGGGAGAGACTTTATGAGTTTATTAAAAGCGAAATATTTAAAAAAGCCCGGTTTGATGTGCTTAAAGAATCCAAACCCGAGGAAAATGAAGGAATTTTAGAGTCCGTTGCCCAGACCCTGAGAAAAGGAATTATGTATACCTATTCTATCACCCGGGAATCCATCATTCCCCGGGAGATTTTTACCCAAATAATTGAAGAACTGGTGCCAGATATAAAAATTGAAGACCTGCCCAAGCCTTTTTGTGCGGTAAGCCTGGATGTTTTTTCCGGACAGGAGGTGGTCTGGACTCAAGGCTCCTTACGACAGGCGGTAATGGCAAGCAGTGCCATTCCCGGATTTTTTCCTCCGATGGTAGTGGAGAATAAAATCCTGGTAGATGGAGGTTATACCAATTCGGTGCCGGTGCGTCCCTGCCGGAAGCTGGGGGCAGAACTGGTGGTTGCGGTAGATACTTCCCGGGGCAGTGAGGAGATTTTTGAATTCCGAAGGGGATTGGACTTAATCCTTCGCACCGCCCAGATTATGATGAAAACCCTGCGGGAACTTCAACTGGAGGAAGCTGAGGTTTTAATTCAACCACCAGTAATGGATATTCACTGGGCAGATTTCTCCAACCCGGATCTGATTATTGAGCGGGGAAGACATTCCGCAATGGTAAAAGTAAGAGAGATACGCTTTCAG
Organism: uncultured bacterium; assembly: GCA_964553915.1. GTDB lineage: Bacteria > RBG-13-61-14 > RBG-13-61-14 > RBG-13-61-14 > DRUE01 > CAZKMM01. The sequence continues at coordinate 32,154 of CAZKMM010000001.1, read as the reverse complement.
CTTCGGAAGAAACGCTGGAAAAAATTTGTCCAGCTAAAAAGGTAAATTCTCTCCTGGAAGCGGTGAAGGAAAAGGAAATTGAAATCATTGTTCCCAGCGAACAAAAGGAGCCGGAAAGAATAGATAGTTTTCTTTCTCGCTATCCGGAGTTTGTCAGCCGAACCCAGCTGAAAAGATTGATAGAACAGGGCAGAGTGCTGGTTGAAGGAAAAGCGGTCAAGCCCAGCAAAAAAGTCCGGGCAGGAGAAAAAATCAAAATCATTATTCCTCCGCCCAAACCAGCTCTGCCTGAGCCAGAGCCAATTCCTTTAAAGATTCTCTATGAGGATGAGCATATAATTGTGGTGGATAAACCAGCAGGTTTAATCACCCATCCTCTCCCGGGTAAGCTTTCAGGCACTCTGGTTAATGCTCTGCTCTGGCACTGCTCGGATTTAAGTGGAGTGGGGGGAGTGCTCAAGCCGGGAATTGTCCACCGCCTGGACAAACTCACCAGTGGAGTGATGGTCTGCGCCAAAAATGACCGGGCGCATATTGGTTTAGCTCAGCAGTTTAAGGAGCACAGCATCACCCGGGCATATCAGGCTCTGGTCTGGGGCAGGATAGATAAGGAGCAGGGAAAAATTGAGACGCTGATTGCCCGCAATCCCAGACATCGGCTGAAGATGACCGCTAAGGCGGAGAAGGGCAAGCTCGCCATTACTGAATGGAAAGTGCTGGAAAAATTTAATCATTTTACTTTGCTGGAATGCAGACTTTTCACCGGTCGCACTCATCAAATTCGGGTGCATTTTACCGAGATGGGGCATCCTCTGGTGGGAGACCCGCTTTATGGTCGGGGAAGAGCCTTATCTGAAAAACTAGCTCCAGAACTAAGAAGCCGGCTCCGGGCAATAAAAAGACAAGCCCTGCACGCCTATAAGCTGGGATTTAAACACCCGATTTCTGGAAAATGGCTGGAATTTACCTCACCGCTTCCAGAGGATTTTAGCTCGCTTTTAGCAGTGGTGCGGAAGTATGACCGATGATAAAAGGGAATAGGCAGGGGATAAGTTTTTATCAATCCGAGCTTTTGCTAAAAAAAGGAATTACTCATTATTTTTTCACCGGACAGGTCCGGACCGGCAATGGCGGCTTTCAGAGCTTTAATTTGAGTTATCTCTGCACAGATGCTCCGCAGGAAGTAGAAAAAAATTTGAGCTTGCTGAAAAATACCTTTGATATTCCTGAGCTGGTGGTTTTGCGACAGATTCACAGCGATATTGTGATTGATTTAGATAGCGAACCCGGAGAAAATCCCGGCTACCAAAAAAGAGAAGGGGATGCTTTGCTTACCAGAAGAAAAAATCTGGCTCTGGGAGTATTGACCGCGGATTGTTATCCCCTGATTATTGCTGAGCCCGAAGAAAAAATTATCGCCATTGCTCATTGTGGAAGAGCGGGAATTTTGAAAGGAATTGTGGAAAACACCCTGAAGGCTTTTTTCAAAAAAGGCGGGAAAAGAAAAAGCACAAGTATTGCTCTGGGACCGGGCATCTGTTCCAGACACTATCAGGTAAATGAGGAAATCATTGAACAGGTAAAATTCACCTATCCGGATTATTTTTCCGAAGTTTGCTGGAAGGAAAATCAAACCTGGCTTTTAGATTTAGAAAGTTTGATTCTTAAAGTGCTTTTAAGCTCAGGAATTCCCCGAGAAAATATAGAAACCAGCAAACTCTGCACTTATGAGAGTAAAGAATTTTTCTCCTACCGTCGGGAAGATAAAACCGGTCGTCAGCTTTCCCTGGTAATGTTAAAATAAAAAGCTATGGGTAAGAATTGTTCCAATTTACCTTTAGCTGGTAGAAGAATAGCTATGCTTGCTTCGGTGGAAAGCTCTTTTAAGAATTTGTTTGCCAATCAGCTTCAGGCGATTTTACAGGCTGGGGCAGAGCCGGTGGCAATTTCTTCTCTGGAATATCCAGAGAATTTAGAATTTTTCCAGAAAACGGGAATTAAGTTTATCCCGCTAGAGATTAAAAGAGAATTTTCTCCTTTTGCTGACCTTAAAACCCTGATTAAACTGCTTAAAATTCTTTCCCGGGAAAAAGTTGACCTGATTCACAACCAGACCCCCAAACCCTGTCTGCTTGGCTCTTTAGCGGGCAGAATTCTGGGAATACCAACCATCAATACCGCGCGACCAATTTTTCGGGAAATGCCCGGAGGTTTAAAGAAAAAATTTTTTATTTTTTTAGAAAAGATTTCCTGCCGGCTAAGTCATCTGGTTCTGGTTGAGAATCCTTTTGATTTAGAGCTTTACCTGGAGCTGGGGATTGAAAAGAGAGAAAAGCTCCGAATTCAGGGAAATGGAATTGATTTGGAAAGGTTCAATCCGGAAAAAATCTCTTCAGAGGAAATAGAAGCACTCAGAAAAGAAATTGGTCTGCCTGAAGATGCCCGGGTGCTGGGATGTGTTGCCAGATATGTCTATGAGAAAGGATACAAGGAGCTGTTTGAAGCTTTTAGTCTGCTTAAAGATAAATATCCCAAGCTCTGGCTTTTGACCGTGGGATTTTTTCTTCCCAGCGAGCGAGACCCGATTCCCAGGGAGCTTCCAGAAAAGATGGGTATATCCGAGCGGGTAATTATGCTGGAGAATCGCTCAGATATGGAGCGGATTTACGCCCTGATGGATATTTTTGTTCTTCCCACCCATCGGGACTGCTTTCCCCGAAGCCTGATTGAAGCCTCTGCAATGGCAAAGCCAATTATTGCCACGGACATAGATGGCTGTCGGGTGGTGGTGGAAGACCGGGTGAGCGGGATTCTGGTTCCGCTGAAATCTTCCTCTCATCTCGCCCGTGCCATTGAGGAGCTGTTGAATGATCCGGAGCTTGCCCAAAGGCTGGGAGAGAATGCTCGCCGGAGAGCCCGCGAGAATTTTGATGAAAGCCTGGTATGTTCCCGGATAATTTCTGCTTATCAGAGGCTGTTGAAGTCTTAAATCTTAAGTCTCTTTACTTGCAACTTCATCTTTACACACCGGGTTATAGATGTTATTATTAAATTCTGGGAATGGGGAACAAGAGCAAGGGGAAAAAGAGAATTCAATGGCTGGAGATATTTTTTATTTTTTGCCTGTTTATATCTCTCCCTCTCCTTTATTTCTGGGGAAAACCAGCTTCTCAACCAGAAGCAGAATCTGAGTTGCGAGCAGACCTTGAGGTTTCTGGTGAATTTTTTCTTGCCCGGCTGGAAAAAGACCAGCTTCAGCTTCAGGCTCGGGCAAGGGATTATTCTTTTTTTCGCCAGCAGGGACAGGCAGAGTTTTTCTCTCCCCGGATTCAGCTTTATACTTCTTCTGGTTTGGTCTGGATAACCTCTGAGAGGGCTGAGTATCAGGTTTCTCCGGAACTTTTGGTTTTTTCTGGTGGGGTTCAGGTGAGATTTTCTCAATATTTGATTGAATCAGAGCAACTGGAATATCTTCCGAAAGATAATTTGATAAAAATTCCCGGCTCCCTGAAAGTGCAGGGAGCAGGAATGGAATTAAAAGGTGAAAATGCCTGGTTTGATTTAAACCATTCCCGGCTGGGGATAGATGCTCAGGTGAGCGGAAAATTTGAAAGAAAGGGATGAGAAAAAAACGCAAAGAATGGCTTTTGCTTGCTCTGGTTTTATTTTTGCTTTCCCAGACCAAAGTGGAACGGGCTCAGGTTTTTACCGGGTTTCAATGGCAGCCGGGCGAGGTAGTGGAGATTCAGGCAAAGAAGATGGAGCTGGCATTAAAAGAAAATTATGCACGCTTTTTGGGAGATGTGGTTATCAAAAAGGGGGAGAGCATAATTTATTGTCAGGAACTGAAGTTGAAATACGACCCGCAGGGCAATATTACCTGGCTTAAAGCTTATGGTTCTGTAAAGCTGAAAGAAAAAGAGAGTTTTGCCAGCGGAGAAGAGCTGGAATATCTGAAATCTGCTAATAAATTCTGGCTTCGGGGAGAGCCAAGATTGGTCAGTCAGGGAAGAATTATTTTGGGTAAAGAAATGATTTTTGACCTTTCCAGCTCCCAGCTGGAGGTGATTTCTCCAGAAATTCAATTTCAAAGGCAGAAATGAATAATTCCAGAGCAAAACTAAAGGTATCTGGACTGGTAAAAAGCTACCGAAAGAGACGAGTGGTAGATGGGATTAGTTTTGAAGTGGCATCGGGCGAGGTCTTCGGCTTGCTTGGTCCCAATGGGGCGGGCAAGACCACCACTTTTTATCTTTTAGTCGGGTTGATTCAGGCAGAGGCAGGAGAGATTTATTTAAATCATCAGCGGATTGACCATCTTCCAATGTGGGAACGGGCACGCAGGGGAATTACTTATCTTCCTCAGGAGTCTTCTATTTTTCGGGGACTGACCGTGCGGGAAAATTTAGAGGCAATTGCTCAAATTTCTGGCTTAAGCCCTTCTGAGCAGAAGATGCTGGTGGAGGGTTTACTTAAAGATTTTGGGCTCAAGCATCTGGAACATCAATCTGCTCTAACCCTTTCTGGTGGGGAGCGGAGAAGGTGCGAGATAGCCCGGAGCTTGGTTTTAAGTCCTTTATTCATTCTCCTTGATGAGCCTTTTACCGGCATAGACCCTTTAGCGATTTCAGATTTAAAGGAGCTGGTTCGGGGACTGAAAGACCGGGGAATTGGCGTGGTCATCACGGACCATAATGTTCGTGAGACCTTGAAGATTTGCGACCGGGCTTTAATCATCAATCAGGGAAGGTGCCTGATTGAAGGCACGCCAGAGCAACTGGTAGAAAGCGAGCTGGCAAAGAAATTTTATCTGGGCAAGGAGTTTACTTTATAAAAAAATGGCGATTGATTTAAAACAAAGCCTGAGATTAGTTCAACAGCTGGTAATGACTCCCCAGCTCCAGCAGGCAATTAAGCTTTTGCAGTTGAGTCGGATGGAGCTGGCAGACTTGATTAATCAGGAGATGATGGAGAATCCGGTTTTGGAAGAAGAACGGGGAGAAGAACTACCTTCGGAGTTGATTCCTTCTCACTCAGAAGGTGAAGGGGAAAATTCTGGAGAGCAAAGCTATGATGAACTTAACTGGGAAGAGCTTACTGATCGTTTCAATACCAGCGAATATGGTTTTAGATTTTCCGAGCAGACCGAGGAGCCTCCGCCTTTAGAAACCAGAGTTGCCAAAGGCGTGACGCTTAGCGAGCATCTGCTCTGGCAACTACGCTTAAGTGATTTCACCAGGGAGGAAGAAGAAATCGCGGAGTATATTATCGGCAATATTGATGATGATGGCTATTTAAAGATGCCGGTTGAACATATTGCTCAGGAGTTTGGCAAAACTCCGGAAGAAGTAGAGCAGGTGCTGAAAAGGGTTCAGAATTTTGACCCGGCTGGAGTGGGAGCTAGAAATCTACAGGAATGTTTGCTTTTACAGTTAAAACAGTGGGAGGTTAACAATCCTTTAGCAGAAAAAATTGTCAAGAATTACCTGAAGGAGCTGGAAGCCAAAGATTATAAAAAAATAGCTCGTCGGGAAAAGGTTTCTTTAGAAGAGGTTAAAGAAACGGTTCGGATAATCTGCGAGCTGGAGCCCAAGCCCGGTCGTCCTTTTGGTGAGGAGCGGGTGCAGTATATTACTCCAGATATCTATGTGTTTCGCTCCGGTGATGGTTATACAATTGTATTGAATGAGGATGGGCTTCCTAAACTCCGGATCAGTCCTTATTATTTGAGTTTGCTTCGCTCCAACACCCCGGAGGCAACTAAAGAATATATTAAGGAGAAGGTTCAAAGTGCTATGTGGTTGATTCGGAGCATACATCAGCGTCAGCGCACCATATATCGGGTAATGGAAAGTATCATTAAATTTCAGCAAGAGTTTTTTGACAAAGGAGTTGCATACCTCAAGCCCCTGATTCTCAAAGATGTTGCTCAGGATATCGGAATGCACGAATCCACCGTGAGCAGAGTTACCACTAATAAATGGGTTCATACTCCTCACGGAATTTTCAGTATGAAATTTTTCTTTAATTCCCGAATTAATTCTTTAAGCGGGGAGCCGGTTGCCAGTGAAAGCGTGAAGGAGAGAATCAGGCAGATAATCAATCGGGAAGCCCCAGAGCATCCTTACAGTGACCGGGAGATTGTTAAAATTTTGTGGGAGGAATATGGAATTGAGATAGCCCGAAGAACCGTGAGCAAGTATCGGGAGAGTATGGGGATTTTACCGAGTAGCAAAAGGAAAAAATACCGAGAGGTGAGGTAAGATGGAGATAAGGGTGACTTTTCGGCATACGGAACCGGAGCCGGAATTAAAATCTTATGCGGAGCGAGAAATTGCTCGTCTTTTAAAACTTCTTCATCGCCCGAATGATGCTCAGGTTATTTTTACCAGGGAAAAGAATCGCTATTTAGTAGAGATGAATATCAGTGCGGATGGGGCTCAGTTTTTTTCTCAGGAGCAGGCAGATAATTTTTATCTGGCATTTGACCAGGCATTTTCCAAGCTGGAAACCCAGGTAAGAAAATACCGGGACCGGTTCAAGCCAACCAAAAGAAAAAGAGGTAATGCCCAGCAGGTAGAAGAAGGGGAGGGTGTATCTTCTCCAGAAATTATTTCCACTCCGGAATTGTTTTTGCCCAAGCCGGTGACGGTGGATGAGGCTTTATTGTATCTTGAAGATTCTCCGACTGGCTTTATCGTCTTTCGCAATGCGGAGAATGAGAAAATTTATGTTTTATACCGGAGAGAAGATGGCAATTATGGTTTGGTAGAATCAGTATAAGGAGAAGGCGAGATGGGGGTTGAGGATGCGGTTAAAGGAGATATTATGTCAGGAAGCGATTATTTCCGAGCTTCGGGCACGGACCCGGGAAGAGGTTTTAAAAGAATTGGTTGATGCTCTTCCTGATGGACTTTTAGTGGAGCGGGAAAAGTTGTTTCGGATATTAAAGGAGAGAGAGGAGCAGAGTTCCACCGCGATTGGTGGGGGGGTGGCGGTTCCTCACGGAAGAGTGGCGGGACTGGAAAAATTAATTTTAAGTCTTGGGGTAAGCAAAAGCGGGGTTGATTTCGGGGCGCCGGACCAGAAGCCTACTCATATCTTTTTTCTGCTTTTTGCTCCCCAGGAAGCAACTTCTGAGCATCTTCGGGTTTTAGCTAGAATTGCCCGGCTCTGCCAGCTTCCAGATTTGATTTCCCGGCTTCTTTCTGCTCGGTCTCCAGAAGAAGTTTATCAAATACTTTCGGAAGAAGATGACCGGTTATAGGAGATGGAAGGAATAAAGGTATCACGACTGCTGGAGGAAAAGAGCTATCAGCTGGGGCTTCATCTGATTTCTGGTGAAGAAGGGCTGGAGCGGGTGATAAAGGATAGCGAGGTGCACAAACTTGGTTTAACTCTGGCAGGGATTAAATTTGAGCTTTCTGAGGACCAGATTCAAATCTTTGGAGGGAGTGAAAAAGCATACCTGGATATGCTTTCTGACCTGGAGCGAAGAAAGGTTTTAGAAAAAATGTTCAGCTTTGAATTTCCCTGTTTAATTATTACCCGGGGGATAGAGCCTTATCCGGAGATGGTTCGGATTTCTCTTCGGAAAAAAATCCCTCTTTTAAGCACGGAGCTGGCAACCGCGGAATTTATTTCTCGGCTTAATCAGTTTTTAGAAGAGCATCTTTCTCCAAGTATTAGCCTTCACGGAGTTTTAATAGATGTTTATGGAATTGGAGTTTTGATTCTTGGTCAGAGCGGAATCGGGAAAAGCGAAACCGCTCTTGACCTGGTTTTAAGAGGGCACCGGTTGGTTGCGGATGACATTGTGGAGATTCGCAAGCGAGGTCAACGCACCCTGATCGGAAAAGGTTCGGAGATGATCAAATACCATATGGAGATTCGGGGGCTGGGAATTATCAATATTAAGGATTTATTCGGGATTGCTTCTATTCGGGACCGGAAGAAAATAGAGCTGGTAATTGAGCTGGTGGAATGGGAGCCGGACCAGGATTATGACCGGCTGGGATTAGAAGAAGAAACCTATACCATTTTAGGGGTGGAGGTTCCTCACCTTACCATCCCGGTTCGTCCGGGCAGGAACCTGACCACGATTATTGAAGTAGCGGCACGCAATCAGCTTTTAAAGATTAAGGGCTATCATTCTGCCCGGGATTTTCAGCGTCGGCTTTTAGAGGAGCTTTTACAGAAGGAAGCAGATGAAAGCTCTTTTAGTGAGGAGATAGAATAAGGAGGAAGAATGGTCGGGATTGTTATTGTCACCCATTGTCAAATCGCAGATGAACTGGTAAAAGCGGCAAGTTTAATTGTGGGGGAAATTCCCGCTTGCATTGCCATCAGCATAGACCCGGAGGAGAAACTGGAGAGCATAGCGGAGAGGCTGGAGCAGGCGATTATCAGTGTTGACCAGGGAGATGGGATTTTGATTCTGACAGATTTATTTGGAGGAACTCCAAGCAATGTCAGTTTGAGTTTTCTTCAAGATAAAAAGGTAGAAGTAGTGAGTGGGGTCAACCTTCCCATGCTTTTGAAGATCAGTGTGGGCAGGCAGGGAAAAGATTTAAAGGAAATTGCTCGCCAGGCTCGGGATGCGGGTAGAAAGAACATTGCGGTTGCCAGTGAAATAATGAAGAAGAAAGTCTAGAGATGAGCAAGGCGGTTAGTTTGGGCGAGAGGGTAGTAGAAAGGAAGGTTAAAATCTGTAACCGACTGGGAATGCATGCCCGAGCTGCGGGAAAATTTCGCAACTTAGCAGCACAATTTAACTCTCAAATAAAGGTGGTCAAAGGAAACATTGAGGCAGATGCCAAAAGCATTTTGGGACTAATGGCTTTAGAAGCGAGCAAGGGCTCTGAGTTAATTTTACGAGCTCAGGGAGAGGACGCGGAAGAAGCGATTCACGCCCTGGCTCAGTTAATTGAAGAACGATTTGGTGAGGAAGAATAAATGGAGGAAAAACCAGTCAATCTCAAACTAAAAGGGATACCTGCCAGTGAGGGAATTGTTGCCGGTCCGGCTTATGTTTTAAGGACTGCCCTTTCTCCAATTCCCAAGCGAAAGCTGAGTGACTCGGAGATAGATGGAGAAATAACCCGTTTAGACCAGACGGTTAGCGAGATAATCAAGGAGCTGGAGGAATTAAAACAAGACCTAGATAAACATAAACATCGGGAGCCATTTTTAATTGTTGAGGCTCATCTTTTAATTATGAAGGACCAGACTCTCTGGGAGGAGGTAAAAGAGAGGATACGGACTGAGCAGATTAATTGTGAGTGGGCAATCCGCAAGGTGATAGATGATTGGCTTAAGGTTTTTGCCTCTTTGCGTGACCCCTACCTGAGAGAAAGAGGAAGAGATATTGAACTGGTGGGGCAGAGGCTTTTAGATAAACTGGTGGGGTATAAAGAGCTGGATTTTTCTCAAATTACCGAGCCAGTGATTGTGGTGGCTCCGGACCTTCGCCCGGACCAGACCGCGAGGATGATTTTTTCCAAGGTGCTGGGGTTCGCTACAGATGTGGGCAGTCGCACCTCCCATACCGCGATTGTAGCTCGTTCGTTAGAGATTCCTGCGGTGGTAGGCTTGGAGAGAATTACCGAGCTGGTGGGGGATGGAGATATTCTGATTGTGGATGGTGGGGCAGGGGAAGTTATTATCAATCCTGCTTCGGATTTTTGTGCCCGCTACCAGGAGCGAAAAGCAGAGCTGGAGAATATTCGGATTTTTCTTCAAGAATATGCCACTCCTCCAAGCGTGACAAAAGATGGGAGAAAGATTCAGCTTTCTGCCAATCTGGAGGTTCTGGCAGAGATAAACATCCTCAAGAAATACGGAGCGGAAGGGGTTGGGCTTTATCGCACAGAATACCTTTATCTGGACCGGGAGCGACTTCCTGATGAAGAAGACCATTTTGAAAACTATCGCAAGCTGGCAGAGGCGGTTGCTCCTTATCAGGCAACCATCCGCACTTTTGACCTGGGGGGAGATAAATTTGCCAGTCAACTGGAGCTGGCGGAAGAAATGAATCCTGCCCTTGGTTTGCGGGCAATTCGTTTCTGCCTGAAAAGACCGGAAATTTTTAAAACCCAGTTAAGAGGAATTCTTCGGGCAAGTGCCTTTGGAAAAGTTGAAATAATGTTCCCCTTAATTTCTGGACTGGAAGAGGTTCGGGAAGCAAAAAGAATTCTTCAGGAAGCAATGGAGGAACTGGACCGGGAAGGTATTAAATTTAATCCCGAAATTCCGGTGGGAATAATGATAGAAGTTCCCAGCGCGGTGATGCTTGCAGACCAGCTGGCAGAGGAGGTGGATTTTTTCAGCATTGGCACCAATGATTTGATTCAATATGTTCTTGCTATTGACCGGGTGAATGAATATGTGTCTTATCTTTACCAGCCTCTGCATCCTTCTATTTTAAAGATGGTCAAGCATACCGTGGATTGCGCTCATCAAGCCGGGATCAGAGTGGCAATGTGCGGGGAAATGGCAGGAGATGTTTTTTATCTGCCAGTTTTGGTAGGTTTGGGTCTGGACCAGTTGAGTATGCCTGCCCGGCTGATTCCCAGGGTAAGAAGGGTGCTTCGGGGATTAAAAGCCAGCGAGCTTGAACCAATGGTAGAGGAATTACTAAAATTCTCTACCGCTCAACAGGTCAAGGATTTTCTCCAGAGCCAGATTGAAAAAGAATGGAAAGAGATTTATAGTTTTGGGATAAAAAAATCAGCCACTTCAGACCAAAAGTTTATTTGTCAGAGAGAAGACCAGGTTTAAAAAATTTAAATTTGAGGAGGGTAAAGAGGTGAGCAGGGAATTTTTGTTTAGCAGTGAGTCTGTTACCGAGGGGCATCCGGATAAAATTGCTGACCAGATTTCTGATGCGGTGCTGGATGCAATGATCAACTGGGACCCGGAATCAAAAGTTGCCTGCGAGACCCTGGTTACAACTAACACGGTACTCATCGCCGGAGAGATTACCAGCGAGGGGTTCAGCCGGGTAGCCATTCCGGAAGTTGCCCGGAAGGTGATTAAAAGAATTGGTTATGATGACCCGGAGGTAGGATTTGATTATAAGGGCTGTTCTATCCTTACCTTTGTTCATGAGCAATCTCCGGATATCCGTCGGGGAGTGGTAAAGAAAAATAAAAAAACTCAGGGAGCTGGCGACCAGGGAATGATGTTCGGCTATGCCTGTGATGAAACTCCGGAGCTAATGCCAATGCCCATTATGTTTGCTCATCGTCTTACCCGAAGATTAGCAGAGGTAAGAAAGAAAGGCATCTTAAATTTTCTTCGTCCGGATGGAAAAAGCCAGGTGACGGTCAGATATAAAGATTATCGTCCCCAGGAAGTTACCGCGGTAGTTATTGCGGCTCAGCATACCCCGGAGGTAAAGCAAAAGAGCCTGGAAGAGGGAATTATTGAAGAGGTGATAAAGAAAGTTATCCCGAAAAAATATCTCAGCCCCCGGGTTAAATATTACATTAATCCTACCGGGAGATTTGAAAAAGGCGGTCCCTGGGCAGATACTGGCTTGACCGGGAGAAAGATTATTGTTGATACCTATGGAGGAATGGGAAGACACGGTGGAGGATGTTTTTCCGGAAAAGACCCGAGCAAGGTGGACCGGAGCGCAGCTTATATGGCTCGTTATATTGCTAAAAACATTGTTAAAGCCAGACTGGCAAATCGCTGTGAGGTTCAGCTTGCTTACGCGATTGGCGTGGCAGAGCCGGTTTCGGTTATGATTGAGATTCAGACCTTTGGCACCAGCAAGGTTTCAGAAGAAAAGCTCGCCCGGGCGGTAAGAAAGGTTTTTCCTCTCCGTCCCCGGGAGATTATTGAGCATTTAAACCTGCTCCGACCTATTTATGAGAAAACCGCGGCTTATGGTCATTTTGGTCGTTCTGGAGCGGAATTTAGCTGGGAAAAAACCGACCTTGCCCAAAAATTAAAAGAGGTGCTGGCAGGATAAATTTTCTGGAGGTGAAGGATGAAATATGATGTTCGTGATTTGAGTCTGGCAAAGCCGGGAGAAGGAAGAGTTGAATGGGCGGAAAGGCAGATGCCGGTTCTGGGATTAATTCGCAAGCGTTTTGAAAAGGAGAAACCTTTAAAGGGAATTCGGATTGGAGCCTGTCTTCATGTCACGACGGAGACCGCGGTTTTGATGAAGACTTTAAAAGCAGGGGGCGCCCAGCTTGCTCTCTGTGCCAGTAATCCCCTCAGCACCCAGGATGATGTTGCCAGCTGGCTGGTAAAGAAGCTGGGGATAAGCGTTTTTGCCATCAAAGGTGAGGACCGAAAAACTTATTACCAGCACATAAATTCTGTTCTGGATATAAAGCCTCATATTACTATGGATGATGGTGCGGACCTGGTGGGGACAATTCACAGCCAGCGCCGGAAGCTGGCACAAGGGATGCTGGGTGGAACCGAAGAAACCACCACCGGGGTGATTCGTCTCCGAAGTCTGGCGGAGCAAAAAAAACTTCTCTTCCCGGTAATCGCGGTGAACGATGCTCAGACCAAACACTTTTTTGATAACCGCTATGGAACCGGGCAGAGCACAATTGATGGAATTCTTCGTGCCACCAATATTCTCCTTGCTGGAAAAAATTTTGTGGTGGTCGGCTATGGACAGTGTGGAAGAGGAGTGGCAAATCGTGCCCGGGGAATGGGAGCAAATGTGATTATTTGCGAGGTGGACCCGCTACGGGCACTGGAAGCGGTGATGGATGGATTTCGGGTAATGCCGGTAAGGGAGGCGGCTCGGCAGGGAGATATTTTCGTCACGGTCACCGGAGATATTAATGCGATTGATGAGCCGGCCCTGAAACTAATGAAGGACGGTGCGGTTTTAGCTAATAGCGGTCATTTTGATGTGGAGATAAATAAAAAGGCTCTAAAAAGGCTTTCCCGCCGGACCAGAAGAATTCGTCCCTTTGTTGATGAATATCAGTTAAGAGATGGCAGAAGAATTTATCTTTTAGGGGAGGGTAGATTAATCAATCTTGCTTCAGCCGAGGGGCATCCTTCGGTGGTAATGGATATGAGCTTTGCCAATCAGGCACTGGCAGTGCGGTATCTGGTCAGGGAAGGAAAGAAGCTGGAAAAAGAGGTTTATGGTGTTCCCGGCGAGATAGACCGGGAGATTGCCCGGCTCAAGCTGAAAAGTATGGGGATAAAAATAGACCGGCTTACTCCTGAGCAAAAGAAATATCTTTCCAGCTGGGAGCTGGGTACTTGAACGGGTATCTGGTTTTTAGCCTGAAATTCTTTTCTCCTGAAAGCGAGGTCAACAATGTCAGAAGCCAGCCCTGATTCTCTTTTAATTTCCCAGCCAATAAAAATTGGTAGCCTCCAGCTTCCCAACCGAATTGTCAAAGCTGCAATGGTAGAAAATATGGCAACCGAACAGGGGGAGGTTACTGAGAAGCTGATTAAATTTTATCAAAAGCAGGCTCAGGGTGGTGCCGGGCTTTTAATCACTGGAGGAGCCTATGTTCAGAGAAATGGCAGGTCGGTCAGGTATTTAATCGGGGTTTATGATGATAGCCTGATTCCCGGGCTTTCCCGTCTGGCAGAGGAGGTTCATAAGCTTGGAGCAAAGATAGTTCTTCAAATCTATCACTGCGGTCGTCAGACCCAGCCGGAACTGGTAGGTGGTGATGTAATTGCCCCCAGTCCGGTTAAAGACCGCCTGACCGGGATTATACCTCGGGCAATGACCGAAAGAGAGATAGAAGAAACCATCAGAGCATTTGCTTTAGGGGCTCGTCGGGCAAAATCTGCTGGATTTGACGGAGTAGAGGTGTTAGCCGGGCACGGATATTTGCTCAGTCAATTTCTTGCCCGAAGAACCAATAAACGAATTGACCGGTGGGGTGGAGACCTACCAGCAAGGTCTCGGTTTCTTTTTGAGATAATCAGGGCAATTCGCCAGGAAGTGGGAAGGGATTTTCCTCTTCTGGTCAAAATCAACAGTGAAGACCAGATTAAAGATGGTTTCAGTGTGGAGGAATGCGGATGGGTGGTAGAGCGGTTGGAGGAGCTGGGAGTTGATGCCATTAAACTTACCGGCGGGACTTTTGAATCCGGTTTGAATATCAGCCGGGGAGATATTCCCGAGGAGGAGGTTCTGGAAGGAATCAGAGGTTTTAAGCGATTTCGCTATAAATTGATTATTCGGGCAATGAGAAAGAGATTCCAGTTCCAGGAGGCATATTTTCTGGAAAACGCCCGAAAAATAAAACCAAGAATAAAAATTCCCTTAATCTTGGTGGGAGGAATTCGCACTCCTTTAGTGATGGAAGAGATATTAAGAGAGGGAAGTGCGGATTTGGTTGCTCTGGGAAGACCCCTGATTCGCCAGCCGGATTTTCCCCAAAAAATTTTAAGCGGAGATACCTCTCCTGCCAGTTGTTTAAACTGCAACCGATGTTTTATTTTAATTGCCAGAGAAAAACCGTTGCGCTGTTATGGTCAGGATAAGATTAAATCGGAAAGATAAGAGAATTTTCTCTCAGCCTTTTTTAGGGCTGGAAGCGGTTGAGCAGAAGGATTTTGGACTGGAACTTGGTTATTTTTCTGGAAGAGCGCTGATTGAGGCGATAGATAAAAGAATTTTCCGCTTTCGGCTTACTTCTAAATCTGAGTGGGAGGAAAAAATCTCGGATGCGGTAATTTTAAAGCCCGGGGCAGATTTTCAGGTCAAAAATGAGCCGGAGCGGTTGATTATCTCCACCTCTCAGCTCCGGGTAATTATTCCCGAAGGAGAATTTCGGTTTGAAATCTATGACCAGGAAGGGAAATTATTAAGCCAGGATTTTCCCGGAGCCGGGGTGAGGTTTGCTCCCGGTGAATTTCAGCTTCACCGCTACATTTCCCCGGAAGAGGAATTTTATGGTCTGGGAGATAAATATGGTTCTCTTAATCGGAGGGGGAAGGTCTGGACTTTCTGGAATCGGGATGTTGGATGGAGGAGATTTAAAAAAGACCCGAGATACACTTCAATTCCTTTTTTAATCTCGCTTCGGGGTGGGCTGGCAACCGGCTGGTTTTTTGACCATCCTGGCTGGCTTCAACTTGACCTGGGAAGGCGGTTTTCTTCTCTGTTCAGCATTTATGGCAGAGGAGAGGAGCTGGATTTTTATTTTCTTTATGGTCCCTCACTTAAGGGTTTAATTAAGCTTTATGTTCAATTAGTAGGCACCAGTTATTTACCACCTCTCTGGGCATTAGGGTATCATCAATCTCGTTATTCCTACTTTTCTCAGATGGAGATTGAGGAGCTGGTAGAAGAATTTGAGAAGAATGACCTTCCTTTAAGTGCCATTCATTTAGACATCCATTATATGCAGGATTTCAAGGTTTTTACTGTGGATAAAAATCGCTTTCCGGATTTAAAAGGATTAAGCGATAGATTAAAAGAAAAGGGGATATATCTGGTGGCGATAGTTGACCCGGGCTTAAAAGTGGATGCTGGTTATTTGCCCTACCAAAGGACTCGGGGAAAAGGAATTTTATCTGCTGATGAGAAAGGCAGGGAATATCGGGCAAAGCTCTGGCCCGGGGTAAGTGTTTTTCCAGATTTTTTCCAGCCTGAGGCACAGGAATTCTGGGCAGATGAGCATAAATTTTTGTTTGAGCAGGGGATAGAGGGCATCTGGAACGATATGAATGAGCCGAGCTTCTGGAAAAGCGAATTGAGGTTTAAAGACCTGGTTATTCCTCTTCGGGGCGAGGAAAATCCTAAAATGTATCACAGGATAAATAATCAGAAGGTGGCTCATTCTTATTGCCGGAATCTTTATGGGCAAAAACAGGCTCAGGCAACACTTCGGGCTTTTCAGAAGTTCAAGCCGGGGAAAAGGCATTTTATATTAAGCAGAAGCGGTTTTGCCGGGATACAAAGATATGCCGGGATATGGACCGGGGATAATCTCAGCCAGTTTGGATATCTTGCCTCCAGCATAGCTCAGATTGTTAGTCTGGGGCTTTGTGGCGTGAGCTTTTCCGGAGCAGATATAGGAGGCTTTGCTTTAAACTGCTCTCCGGAGCTATTTGCTCGCTGGATAGAGCTGGGAGCATTTTATCCTTTCTGCCGAAATCATACCGCGATTAAAACCCGGGCTCAGGAACCATATCAATTTGGCGAGGAGGTTTTAAATATTGCCCGGAAGTATTTAAAGCTCCGCTATCGGTTTATGCCCACGCTTTATTCTTTGTTCTGGCTGGCTTATCAAACCGGTCTTCCCATCTGGCGACCGCTCTTTTTAGAGTTTCCCTTTGATGTTCAAGCCAAAAAGATTAAAGACCAATTGCTGACCGGAGATTCCCTTTTGCTTGCCCCGGTGGTGGAGCAGGGTGAGCGAAAAAGAAAGGTTTATCTGCCTGAGGGAAGATGGATAGATTTCTGGCAGGATTTATCATTTTATGGACCGGGCTGGATTGAGCTGGAGGCAGAACTTTCTGCTTTGCCAATGCTGGTTCGTGAGGGAGGAATCCTGATTTTTCAACCAGAGCCGGTTTTAAAAATTCCCTGGCAGGAGCTGATTTTTGAGCTTTATCCTGGAGACCGGCAGGGAGAATTTATTCTTTATGAAGATGACGGGATAAGCCCAGATTATGAAAAAGGTGTTTATTCTCTGCGGAAGCTGATTCTAAAGAAAACGGAAAAGGGGCATCAATTTCTCATATCTGCCCGGGAAGGCAAGATGGAGCTCAAGCCCCGTTCCTGCCTGCTTCGGTTTCATCTGAAGGATTTGCCCGGAGAAATTCACCACAACCAGAAAAAGATTCCTGCAAAGATTATTAAGGAGAAAAAAATTCTGGAAATAAAAACGGTTTTAGATGAAGGGGAAAATATCTGGGAGATTATTTATTGAGCCGGGCAGAATCCAGGGTCGGGCTTCCCAGGTCCGGAACATTCATCCCGAGTTTAAAATCAGTGCTGGAGATAATCTGAAAGAATACGCTGGCAGAGTATTCTGGAGGCTTGTCAGGCTTTTCGGGATTCAGTCTTTGAGTTAAATAAAGAGTAAATTTCCAGCACCTCTGCTTTGCCAGATAGTCAAACTTTAAACTCTGGCGAACCAGGGATTGATAATAGCCAGAATAACTCAGCCGGTATTCCAAACCAAGCCTATGGGATACCGGCAGGCTCAAGCCAAAATCATAGTTCTCTGCTTCCTGTTGAAAATATTGATACCAGCTGGTTTTTATCTCTCCCTGAGAATACAAATATCCCAGCCATACCTTGCGATTTTTGGGGTCCTGATAAGAAAGCCGAGCCTGTGCCCGATGCCACTGCCAGTTTTCCAGATTGTAAAAGAGATGAAGATTCATTGCTAAAGCCTTTCCCATCTTAAACTTTCCCCGAAATTCCAGGTCGGAAAATTCCTCATCAGTCCAGTTATAGAACTGCCTTAATTCAAACTCACTGGTTAATCGGACCGGAGAGGCAGGCTGGGAGGGTTTCTCAAAAAGATAATTAAACAGAGAGATTCCGACTTCTCCAGATTCCTCGGTATTGATAATCTGCTCAAAAAACCAGTCCCGGGGAGCAGGACTTTTGCCATAGTAATTAACCATCAGCTCCGGATAAAACAAATGCCGGTAGCGGTTTCCAGTTTTTTCCGAAGAGAAGATTCGCTCCAGCCCCACTCCCAAATTGATTCCTGCCCGAGTCCGTCCTAAAAAACTATTTTCTGCCCCTTCAAAATCCGGATGCAGTGCATAAGCCTGCCAGCCAGCAAAGCTAAAAAATCTTAACCCGGAGCCCAGGCGAGGAGAATAATTTAAACGAGGGAATAAACTCGCTTCTATTCCTCTTCCCAGTTGTTTATCTTCCCGCCAGTAATAATTAATTTCGCCTCCCAGGTCTGCGCCGAAGCCTGCTCCCAGTTCCTGATTATAAAGCTGGTAATAGATTGAGGGCAGGCGCTGAATAATTTTTTCATCCTGGTCTTCTCTCTCCCCCCAGGTGCGGATTTCCCAGCCGGCAAGGTCATCCAGCCAGTTGAACTCCCCTGCCAGCGAGGAGCGGGGAAGATTTTGAGAAAAAACCAATCTGCTTTCCATTGCCCGCTCCCATCTTTCTGCCAGGTTCTGGTCAAAGTCTAGGATATACTCATTATCGCTGATAGCTTTCAGGTCTGCCCGGAGCCAGCCAGATTTCCAGGAAGATTCTCCGGAAATTTGCCCGGACCATCTAATTTGCTCTTCCTTGCGGTCGTTAATAAGAAATCCCCTCAGCTCTGCCCGGGAAAGCGGTCCCAAATTATACCGATATTCTGCTCCTCCCAGAATTCCTCTCTGCTCCAGCCAGTAAGGATAGATGGTTAAATCAGACCAGGAGGAAAGAACCAGATAAATCGGCACCCCGAACTGATACCCACTCCGGCTGGTATAGGTAAATTCCGGGGGTAAAAATCCGCTTCTTCGCTCCGAAGAGATAGGGTATTCAAAATAAGGCAGGAAAAATATGGTTCTGCCCCGGATTAAAATTCTTGCCTGCTTCATCCTTAGATTTTCACTGGTATCTGCCTGGATTTCTTTTCCCCTCACCTCCCAATCCGGGGTTTTTTCTGCCGGACACTGACAGCTGGTAAAGGAGCCACTTTTCAGGTAATAGAGATTTTCTCCGATTTTTTCCAGCCTATCTCCTTCAATTCTCAGCTCGGTTTTTTCTGTGGGAAGAATCAGCTGGGCTGAGATTAAATATCCGGTTTGAGATTCCAGGTTAAGCTCTGCTTTCTGGGCTGAAAGGATTTCTTTTATCCCTTTTTTTCGGGCTTGAATGATTTTTATTCCCTGTTCTGCCCGGATGGTCTGGGTTTTTAAATCCAGCTCCAGCTTTGGTGCCAAAATTTGCCAGGGAGGGGATATTATTTCTACATTCCCACTCAGGATAATCAGGTTTTGCTCTCTTTGATAGATTAGTTTTTCTGCCTGAATTTTAACGGGTAATTGGGAATTGATTTGAGGAAGGGCTTGTGCGGAGATTTTAAATGCCAGCCAGAATATCAAGAAAGCCAGTGGGGGCTTAAAAGATTTAGGCATCCAGCACTACCTAGACCTCAATTACTTCTCCCTGTTTGAGCGGGGTGATTTTTATTTTCAGCCGAGCCATTTCTCGCTCCAGCTCCTTGATAAAAGCAGGCTTCATATGAAATGCCCGAACCATTGCAGGTGGTTCTTTTAATTTAGCCAGCTCTGCTTCTGCCATTTTCGGAGTAAGATGCCCGCTAAGTTTTGCCACTTCCTCCATCTGGTTGGGAAAGCTTACTTCAATTATTACCAGCTTGAGGTTATTTAATTTGTCTGCCTCTTTCCAGAGCCGTTCCGTGGGACCAGTATCCCCAGAATAGAGCAGAGAATTCTTCCCATCACTAATGATAAATCCCACCGAGGGAATAGGGTGATTAACTGGAATGGGCTTTACTTTTAGTCCAGCAATATCTATCTCCTGCCCGGGCTTAAAAGCCCGACAAACCAGAATCGGATGGTCCGAATTGGGAATCTGGGTGAAATCCGGCCAGATTCGGTTGTTAAAAAAATGCTTTTTTAATACCTGAATGCTTTTTTCTGTGCCTAAAATTTCCACAGGAGTGTCTCTTTTTCCAAAAATGTTATCTGCCAGAAAACCGAGGTCATGAATATGGTCCAGGTGAGTATGACTGATTAAGATTCCCGAAACCTTTGCCTGTTCTCTCAAACTCAGAGCACTGGTGAGAGCACCAGCATCTACTGCCAGCCGGTCGTTAATTAAAAGGCAACTGGTGCGAAGGTCCGGTCCTTCCCCGCCATAAGCTCCTAATACCCGAACTTTCATAAAATTTGCTCCTATTCCAGTCCTTCAAACTGCTCCTTCATACTGAGATATTCCAGATATTTACGAAGCCGATTAACATCAGCAATGATAATCCCATCTTCAACTCGCTGGATAAGTTTTGCTTTTTCCAGTCGGGAGAGAATCTCTTCTACCTGTTTCTGGGCTAGTCCGGTTTTCCCTGCCAGGTCTTTGTCTGTAAGACCAACTTTCACTCCGCCCTCTACAGGTTTTCCATAATGGTCAGCACTTCTGGTAAGGGTATGCACCACCCGGCTATTGGTATCTTTATAAAGCAGGCTTTCAATCTGGTCATCTGCTTCCTGGAGCCGTTGGGCAAGTTTTTTAATCATCCGGATGGCAATTTCAATATTATTTTTCAAAAGTAATTCAAAGGTTTTAGGGTCTATGACCAGCATTTCACTTTCTTCTACCACTGTAGCAGTGGCAGAGCGGGGCTTATTGTTCAAAATTGCCATTTCTCCGAAGAATTCTCCCGGTCCGAGAATTGCCAGCACCTGCTCCTCGCCTCTGACCTGTTTGGAAATTTTTACCTTTCCGCTTTGAATTACATACATTTCCCTTCCGGTCTCGCCTTCTTTAAAAAGCACGGTTCCTGCGGGAAATACTTTTCCTAACTTTGCGAAGAGAGCTTGTTCCTCAGTCATTTTTTCCTCCTTTTGCTCGGGAGTTTGTTTTTAGTTTATTCTGATTAGCTGGGGCTGTCAAAATTTTTATCACATTTTTTGGAGGTAGGGTTCCCGGGGGGCGGTGCTGAGTGTAAATTTTTCCTTTTAAATATGCCTGAAAGAATGCCTCCAGGGTCTGGGAATCAAGCTGTTTACCCCGGTTTTCCAGCATTTCTTTGATTGCCCGGGCTTCATCCAGTGCCGGACGATAGGGACGGTCTGAAGTGAGGGCATCCCAGCAGTCTGCCACCGCAATAATTCTTGCCAGAAGCGGAATTTCCTTCCCTTTTAAATGAGCAGGATATCCCTTACCATCCGGTCGTTCATGATGGTATCGCATCCCCGGAATAACCGGCTCCAGAGAGCGAATATGGGAGATAATTTCATAGCCCTGCTCTGGATGAGTGCTCATCTGGAGGAATTCCTCTTTGGTCAATTTCCCCGGCTTTCTTAAAATTCTGTCTTCCACTCCAATTTTACCAATATCATGGAGAATGGCAGAAAGCTTTAGGTTCTCAAGCTCCTCCGGGCTCAAGCCCATCTCCTCGCCAATTGCTATTGAAAAATCGCTTACCCGCTTGGTATGACCGCCAGTGTAGGGGTCTCGTTTTTCAATGGCAGTGGCAAGAGCTTCTGCGGTCTGGAAAAAGGTTTGTTTTTGCTCCTCATAAAGTCGGGCATTTTCCAGGGCAATAGCAACCTGGTCTGCCAGGCTTTGCATCAATTTTAAATCCTGCTCATCAAAGGATTTGCCTCCGAGCTTGTTCAGAGCCTGAAGCACGCCGATAACCTTCCCTTTACTTTTTACCGGAACCGTAATCATATTTCTGGTTTGCCATTTGGATTTTTTATCTGCTTTTCTGAACCATCTGGGGTCTTTGCTTACATCTGGAATTAGAGCTGGTTTTCCGGTTTTTGCCACCCAGCCAGCAACACCTTCTCCGATTTTCAGCCGAATTTCTTTAACCCTATCTGCTCCTTCTCCTAAAGCTACCTCAAAAAATAACTCTCCTCTTTCTTCATCAATCAGGTAAAGCGAGCCGGCTTCGCACCCTAAAAGTTGAACCACTGCTTCCATTGCCCGGGTGCGCACGATTTTCGGAGAAAGAGAAGAATTTAAAATCTGGCTGATGGTAAGAATAGTCTGAGAGCGCTGTTCCATCTGCTGGTTCATTTCTTCCAGGCGAGCATTTTCACATACGAACCCCAGCTCTTTTTTTAAGAGCGTGCCCAGAAATTCCAGGTTTTTTAGTGAATTTTTATTTTTTCCAAAAACAAAAAGAGCCAGCTCGGGTTTTCCTCTTTTCTTTCTGACAAATCCCAGGAATGAGTCCGGCTGGTAAGAAAGAGAAGTCAGGAGCTTTTGTATCTCTTTTGACTTTTTCAGATTTGAGGAGCTGAGCCAGTCCGAGCCAGAGAACCAGTTTAAAAATTCCAGATGTTTTTTTGGAACTTCCTGCCATTTTTTTTCTTTTCGGTTAACAAAAAGCAATTTATAGTCTTCCTGGGCAAGATGATAAATGAACATTAGAGCATCAAGATTAAAAAGCTTAAGGGTTTTTTCTGCAAATTTTTCTAAAATGGTTTTGGGGTGAGCTCCCAGTTGCACCAGCTGGAAAATGCTTCGGGTAAGCTTTTCCTCGGGGGTGGATTTAGGAATAGCCCTGGGTTTTTTTTCGTTCATCCTTTTTCCCGAATTCGCTTGATAGTATCTTCCACTCTTTTTTCAATGGTCTGCTCCAGCAGGTTAACAATCTCTGGATGCTCCTGAGCCAGCTCCTGAAAGCTGGCTCGGTCTATAACCATTACCTCCAGCGGGGTAAGGGCAGAAACCGTCGCGGTTCTGGGTTTGTTTTTAATTAAGCTTACTTCTCCGAAGAAATCTCCAGGACCCAGACGGGCAAGGGTGAGCCTTCTTTTGTCCCTGGGGTCAATGGTGGTGACTTCTGTTTTTCCACTTTTAATCAAGAACATCGCATCTCCTTCTTCTCCCTCTGCTACCACCACCTCTCCCGCCTGATATTCCT
This sequence comes from uncultured bacterium, assembly GCA_964553915.1. Taxonomy (GTDB): domain Bacteria; phylum RBG-13-61-14; class RBG-13-61-14; order RBG-13-61-14; family DRUE01; genus CAZKMM01. Next base: position 9,598 of record CAZKMM010000001.1, on the reverse strand, counting down.
GAAATTTGAATTTCTCAATCAGCTTTTTTCTTTCCTCTTGGGAAAACCCTTTAGTAAGCGGGCTGAAGGCTAAAAGATTATCCAATACCCGCTCTTTGTAAAATTTGAGCATCACCTCTTTTACCTGAGGATATTGCTGAGTAATTTCGTCCATATCCGCTTTGGCGATTTCTAAAAGCTCAAGGTCGCTGAGTGCGGTCACGCTTGCGTGCCTTCTTCCATCTATGAAATATCCGAATTCTCCAAAGAAATCTCCCGGACCAAGCCGGGCAAGAACTTTTTCTTCTCCGGTCTCAGGCTCAGTTTTACTCACTTCTACCTCGCCGTCCACAATAATAAAAATAGAATCTCCTTCCTCCCCTTCCCGGCAGATTTTCACCCCTTTGGGAACCTTTACTGAGCGGAGCATCTGATAAATTTGGGAAAATTCCTCTCCCCCCAGAGGTTCAAAGAGAAGCGACTCTATTTTTCTTTCTGCCCGGATTTCTTCTTCAGCTTCCTCTTTCCGCTCCTCTGGAGCAGAGACCTCTGCTGTCTGCTGAGTTTCCAGCTTATCTGCTGGTATCTTAACCGGTTGAATCTTCCCAATTGGTTTGGGATGGCGTCTGGAAAGAACCTCTTGAACTTCTTTTTGTAAATCTTGATCATCAGGGGCTAATTCCTGAAGAATTTTTCCCACAGCTACCGCCCGAATCAAAAAGCCATCTTCCAGATATTTTTTCATTGCCCGGCGGTATTTCTGGCTCGCTTCTTCCTCTTCACCCAGCCGAATTAAAATTTCTGCCATTCTTTGAAGAACTTTGGCATCAGCCTGTCCTGCATCTTCTATTTCCTGATAGATTTCCAGGGCTTTCTCCAGCTTACCTTTCCCCCGATATTTTTCCGCCTGACTCTTTAGCTTTTTTACATCCAGCTTTGCCATTTTTTTGCCTCTTATTTTCGGGTTAGCCGGTAAACCCCATCCCAATCCATTGGAAGAGGAGAGATGAGGTATTGCTGGCATCTTTCAATAAAGACCTTGCTGGGATGGTCTTCTGGCTCAATTTTTAAGCACTGCTCAAACTTTTCTTTTGCCTGAATGAAATCTCTCTTCCGGTAAAGTTCCAGAGCCTGATGAAAGGTATCTCTTAACCGGATTTGCTCGGGAGTCAATTCTCCCTTTTTTGCCCAGAGCTCATAAACCCGAACCGGTTTTTCCTTTCCCACCACCTGAATTAAATCAAGTTCCCTGGCTTCTATAACCTCTTTTGCCTTTTGATAGGTGGACTCGCTGAGCATTATTTTTGTGCCATAAATTTTGTTAGCTCCTTCCAGCCGGCTGGCAAGATTAACCTCATCTCCGATTACGGTATAATCCATTCTTTTTTCACTGCCCATATTTCCTACCAGGGCATAGCCAGTGTTAAGACCGATTCGGACCGTGAGTTGAGGAAGACCCTGCTTCCTCCATTGTTGATTAAGTTCTTGGAGGCGGGTTTGCATTTCCAGAGCGGTTAAGCAGGCGCTCTGGGAATGGTCCGGATAGTCCAGAGGAGCGCCAAAAAAAGCCATAATGGCATCGCCTTCAAATTTGTCTATGGTTCCCCGATTTTTAAGGATAATCTCGCTCATTTCGGTCAAATAGTGATTTAACAGGCTGACCAGTTCTTCTGGTTCCATCTTTTCGCTGATAGAAGTAAAGCCCTGGAGGTCAGAGAAAAATATCGTCATATATTTTCGTTCTCCTCCCAGTTTGAGCTTTTCCGGATGAGCTAAAAGCTGGTCAATTACCTCCTGAGATAGATAATAACTGAAGGCACTGCGGATAAACCGCTTTTCTCGTTCCTCCATCGTGTAATGATAAAGGGTAATTCCCAGATAAATGAAGAAAATACTTAAAATCTGATAGCTCAGGGTTAAAGAATAATGTAGCTGGTCAAACATATAAAAATTAAACCAGAGATAACCGGCGACCAGAATTGCCACCAATCCGGCACTAAAAATCGGACGGAGCCGGGGATAAAGCAGGCTGATGATAATTCCCAGAGCTAAAACCACCATCAGGTCAAAAGCTCGCATCCAGCTTGGTCGGAACAGGGCTCTTTGCTGAAGCACATTATCAATAACATTTGCGTGCATATAAACTCCGGGCATAGAGCCAAAGGGAGTGGTGCGGACGTCATAAATGGCAATGGCGGTAGCTCCGACCAGGACAATTTTATCTTTAAAGACCTGCTCGGGATTAAATCCTTTTTTTCTTTTTTCCGCAAAGTCAGAATAAATTTCATAAAAGCTGTAAGTGGGGAAATATCCATATCCGCCCTGATAGTTGATCAGCATCCTTCCGAATTCATCTACAGGAATGTTATATTTTCCAAGCTGGATTTTTTCAATCATTCCCTGGGTGGGGTTGATTTTATTCACCACCACTACCGGCTCCTGATTTAAGTATAAACGAAGTGTCTCCAGAGAAAGGCTGGGGAAAAGATAGTAGTCATCTCCGGAGTTAAAATTTTTCGGAGGAGGATAACCGGCAACCAAAAGAGAATGACGGTAGATTCCATCCGGATCCGAGACCGCAGTAAAAAATCCAGCTCCACTGGTCCGCTCGGAAAAAATCGGCAGGTTTACCTGAAAGCCGTAAATCGGATGGACCACCCGGGAAAGCATTTCCGGAGTTGCTCCGAAAAGATATTTAATAACTTTTATAGAAAAGGGTTTAACCAGTTCCAGTCTCCGGAGATTTTCTTCTGGAGTGAGCAGTTGGGCTTCCCGGGGATAGCGGAAAAAGAACCAGCCCAGAACCTCATTGTCCACCTCATCCAGGGCTTGAGCAAAAATCTGGTCTGTGTTTGCCTGTTTTTCCATTAAGGAGATAGTTTTAAGGAACTGGTCTTGCTCCTCGCTGAAAAGGTTTTCAAGCTCGGTTTTAAGCTTATCAAGTTCAGCTTTCTGGTTTTTAAGACCCTGGAGCTGGCTTTGAAGATATTTTTTCCCCTGTCCAGCAGGAGATTTTTTCAGGCGTTTTTTAAGCTGAGAGATTTTTGTATCCAGAAGATTCTGCTCATCTTCAATAAATTTTAATGCGGAGTTTATTTTTTCTTTTATGGATTTTAAATTTTGACTCTGGTAAATCTTTTTAAGCTCTTTTAAAATCTGAAGGTTAAGATTCTGGTCTGGCTCAGAGAAGATTACATCCATTGTAATTACCCGGGGATTGTAGCTGGCAAGGTTTTTTAAAAATTGCGCCCAGTAAATTCTTGGCCAGGGCCATCGCCCCAGTTTTTCTATACTATGTTCATCAATGGCAACCACTACGATTTTATCGGTTCCCTTCTGCTCGCCTCTTGCCCGAAAGCGAAGGTCATAAGCTTTGGCTTCTATTTGCTCCATAAATCCGGGCTGGCGAAAGGTGATATAGGTCATAATCAGGGTGAGAATTAAACCTACCCGAAAGGAATTTATCCGGAGGAGCTTTTTTAGCCCGGGACTGGATTTCATTTTTTTATCATAACTCAGGCTGGGGGGTATCGCAAATATTTAGATTATTTTAAAGGGAAAGAGGATGGCTAATCAGGAATTTCCTTGCCGACCCGGGCTTCTATGTATTCAATCGCGTTTTTAATGGTCTGGATTTTTTCCAGGTCTTCATCTGGCACTTCCAGGTCAAATTCATCTTCCATAATCAAGACCAGTTCCCAGAGGTCCATAGAGCTGATTCCCAGGTCATCAATAAAATGAGCTTCGGGCACCACTTTTTCTGGCTCCAGGTCAAGATGTTCAATAATTAACTGGATTACCTTATCTTTAACCAGCATCTTTTTTAGCTCCTTAAAATTTTTATAAATTTTAACAAAAACTTATCCCAAAAACAATCCGCCATTTATATGGATGACCTGTCCGGTGATATAAGAGCTGGAAGGAAGAGCCAGAAAAGCCACCAGCTCTGCAACCTCTTCGGGCTTGCCAGTTCTTTTTACCGGAATTCGGGAGATAATTTCATCAAGCTGTTTTTGAGGAAGGCTTTGGGTCATATCTGTTTCAATCAATCCCGGAGCCACCGCATTAACCGTGATGCCATAAGGAGCCAGCTCCAGTGCCAGGCTTCTGGTTAATCCCTCCAGTCCGGCTTTACTTGCAGAATAATTTGCCTGCCCCACCCTGCCCAGATGTGCTACCACGGAACTGAGATTGATAATTCTTCCATAATGTTTTTTTACCATCTGCCGACTGACGAACCGGGAGCAATTAAATGCTCCGGTAAGATTCACAGAAATCACCTCCTGCCACTGCTCCGGGCTCATTCTGGGAAGAATCTGGTCCCGGGTGATGCCAGCATTGTTCACCAGAATATCAATTCCTCCCAGCTCCTTTTCCAGTTTTTTTAAATGCTCTTTTACCTCTTGATAGTTTGCGACAGAAAATTTTTCTATCCGTGCCTCTGCCCCGATTTCTTTAATCAGCTTCAGGGTGTTTTCTGCCCCGACATCATCCTGAGAATAATTTATCACCACCAGGGCTCCCAGCTCTGCCAGTTTGAGCGTAATTGCTCGACCAATCCCCCTGCTTGCTCCCGTGATGAGGGCTTTTTGACCAGAAAGGGGCTTTCCTTGAATCATTGGAGGATTTTTTCCAGTTCTTTTAAGTCCTTGGGTTCAGAAAAATTCAAAATGCTCATTTCTGGAAGGGTTCTTTTTACCAGCCCTGCCAGAACCTTTCCCGGACCTATTTCAATAAACCCCTCGGGTTTCATTGCTTTTAAATAATAAAGGGATTCTTCCCAGCGAACCGGAGAGATAATTTGACTGGCGAGCAGATGAGGAGCAGAATCTCCTGAGGGATAAGGCTTGGCTTCTAGATTGGAAATCACCGGGAATTTAGGGTTAGCAAATTTTACTTCTGCCAGCACTTCTTCCAGCCCTTTTTTTGCAGATTCCATTAAAAGAGAATGGAATGCCCCGCTGACTTTTAAAGGGATTGCCCGTTTTTTTCTTTCTTTCAAAATTTCCCGGGCTCGCTCAATAGCTTCCAACTCTCCAGAAATAACAATCTGCCCGGGAGCATTGAAATTAGCCGGGACTAAAATCTTGCTCTCCGAGGCTTCCTGACACAGCTCCTTCACCTCCTCCGGGCTCAAGCCCAGAACCGCCAGCATTCCGCCGGATTGAGCCGCACAGGCTTTTGCCATCAACTCTCCCCGCCTGCGGGTAAGTTTTATGCCATCAGTAAATTCCAGTGCCTGAGCAGAAACCAAAGCGGTGTATTCTCCCAGGCTGTGTCCGGCTCCTGCCAGGGGTGAAAATCCCAGCTCGGTTTCCAGAATTTTATAGCCCACATAAGAGACCAGGAAAAGAGAAGGCTGGGCATTCTCGGTGCGGGTGAGCTCGCTTTCAGAAGCGTCAAAGCAGAGCTTTTTAAAATCTATTTTCAGGGTATCACTTGCCAGCTCAAATAACTCCCGAACCAGGGGAAAATCCTCATACCAGGATTTTCCCATTCCGGGGTGCTGGGAGCCCTGACCGGGGAAAAGAGCTATCCAGCCCATCTTTTTTCCTTCAGGCAGAACCTAACTATTCGTTGAATCAAACCTCTTCAACCTCTTTAATTTGTTTGCCCTTATAATGTCCGCAATAAGGACACATCCGGTGAGGAAGAATTCTTTCCCCGCAGTTCGGACATACGCTGAAGCTGGGGATTTCCAGGTGATGATGGGCTCTGCGCTTATTTCTTCTGGATTTACTGGTTTTTCTTTTTGGAACCGGCATTTTCCCTGCTCCTGAAAATTTTTGGTTAAGTTTAAAGAATTATTTGTTAATTTTCAACTGGCGAAGGATTGTCAGTCTGGGGTCGCCTTCTTGTTGCTGGCATCGGCAATTTTCATAATTAAGATTTGCTCCGCATCCCGGACATAATCCCTTACAGTCTGGTTTGCACAGGAACTGAATGGGAATTTCCAGAGCAATTTGTTCCTTAAAATATCCGGTAAGGTCTAGCTCGGGTCCGGTATAATAAATATGGTCCAGGTCTTCTGGGGTGAGTTCTTTTTCCAGTTCGGAGATTCTTTCCGGACCGGGCATTAAAACCAGCTCAAAATCAGAATCAATTAAATAATCTAACTCATCTCCACAGCGAGAGCAGAGGGTATGAATGGTGAGCTTTACTTTTCCCCGCAGATGAAGGTTATTTCCTTCCCGGGAGAGTTTTCCAGAAATAAAAATTTTATCTTTAACATATCCCTGCTCATTTACTTCGGTGTATTCCGGGATATTGGTAAGCCAGCTCCGTTCAAACTCTTCTTCAATCTCTAAACCTTCTTCTGGTAGATTTTCTATATTGACGATTAAGGACATTGGAAGGCTCCTTTTCGGGAGGTTTATTTTTATATTGACATATCAAAAGATAAAGTCAAATTTTAAAGGGTTTATTTCAGGCAATCCCTTTGTTTTTAGCTTCCTCCCAGAGGGCGTCCATTTCTTTCAGGGTCATTTCTTTTAGATTTTTGCCCTGTTTTTGAGCTTGCTCCTCTATATAGGCAAACCGTTTTTCAAACTTTTCGGTTGCCTGTTTTAAGGCGGTCTCTGGATTTACTCCCACGAACCGGCTCAGATTGACCAGAGCAAAAAGCAGGTCGCCAAACTCCTGTTCAATTCTGCTCTGCTCTTTACTCTGAAAGGCTTTTGTCAGTTCCTGCCATTCTTCCTCCACTTTTCCCAGCACCTGCTCGGTGTTCTCCCAGTCAAATCCCACCTGGCTGGCATTATCGGTAATTTTTCTTGCCCGGAGCAAAGCGGGAAGGGAACGGGGAACATCTCCTAAAACAGATTTTTGGGGATGGGATTTTTGTTTTAATTCCACCCATTGTTTTTTTACTTCCTCGGGCTTTTCCACCCGCTTATCACCAAAAACATGAGGATGGCGGTAAATCATCTTCTGATAAATCCGCTCAATAACATCATCAAGATTAAATTGACCTCGCTCAGAAAATATCTGCGCCTGAAAAATAATCTGAAAAAGCAAATCCCCAAGCTCCTCACAGATTTTTTCCGGCTCACCCTGTTCAATAGCTTCTACCAGTTCATAGGCTTCTTCAATGATATAGGTAGTAAGGCTTTGAGGGGTTTGCTTTTTATCCCAGGGGCATCCATCCTCTCCCCGAAGTCTCTGCATCAGCTCTACCAGGTCTTTAATATTTGTCTGTTTTTTCAACCTCTTCCTCCTCAAACTCTATGGTTTCTGCTCGGAACTGCTCCCAGATACGCCTGAAGCGAGAACGGTAAATTAAATCATAAAGAGAGATTTTTTCCGGGAAAAGCCGATAACAATAACCCCTGAGCCGTTTTTCTTGCTGAAAAAATTTTTCCAAGGAAATTCCCGCTTTAATTTTCTCGCAGAGCTCATCCACTCTTTGTTTGAGCTGGCTGATTTTATAATCTTCTAATCTGGTTTCCCCGGGTCTCATCTCCCTGATTTTATTTTACCTGCTCGCTCTTTTATTTCCATAAGTTTTTTCATTACCCAGCCTAAGTCTGCTTTTTTTTCAATTCCACCAAAAGCATTATGCAAAGCCAGATAAATCTGATAAAGCTCCTGATAAACCGAATGATGAGCTGGGCGAGGACGAAAGACATTTTCTTTTAGTCCACAGAGTTTTTTCTGGGCTTGCTCCGGGCTGGAAAATCCCCCAGCTTTTTTACCAGCTACCACACTGGCGAAAATCGCTCCGCCCAGGGCACAAGCCTGCGGGCTTTTTGCCAGCTTCATTGGTCTTCCTAAAACATCCGCATAAATTTGAAGCAGTAAATCATTTTTTTCTGAGATTCCCCCGGTGCAGACAATTTCTTTCACCTCCAGCCCGAATTTTTCCATCTGTTCAATAATCACCCGGGCTCCAAAAGCAGTGGCTTCTATTAAAGCCCGGTATATTTCTGCCGGGCTGGTGAGAAGAGTCTGACCGAGCAATAGACCGCTCAGCCGGGCATCCATTAAAATACAGCGGTTGCCGTTATTCCAGTCCAGGGCAATTAAACCGCTTTCTCCCGGAGCCAATCTTTTTGCCTGCATTGTGAGCTGGTCGTGATTCATTTTGAAAGGAGCAAGCTGGCTGACAAACCAGTTAAAAATATCTCCTACTGCGCTCTGTCCCGCTTCTATCCCGATATAACCGGGAAGGATGGAATCTCCTACCACTCCAGCAATGCCCGGAATCCCCCTGAGGCTCGCTGGTTTGGGAACCACCATCATATCGCAGGTGGAGGTGCCGATGATTTTCACAAGCCTTTTGGGTTTGATTCCAGAGCCTACCGCGCCGAAGTGAGCATCCAGGGCGCCGACTGCAACCGGGATTCCTGCTTTTAATCCGAGTCTTTTTGCCCATTCTTTTGAAAGTTCACCAGCTTTCTGGTCTGAGGGATAAGCCTGGTCCGGGAGCGGTTCTCTTAAAGAAGCAAGCCCAGGGTCAAGCCGGGAGAGGAATTTTTTATCTGGATATCCTCCCCAGCGAGGATTAAACATTCCTTTATGTCCTGCGGAGCAGATGTTTCTTTTCATCTGGTTCGGGTCTTTTATCCCGCAGAGCAGGGCAGGAATCCAGTCCGAAGCCTCTGCCCAGGTGTAGGCAGACCTGAACACCCGGGGAGCCACCCTTCTGCAGTGGAGAATCTTAGACCAGAACCACTCTGAAGAATAAACCCCGCCATACATTTCCAGATATTCCGGACGATATTTCCTGGCTTTTTCCATAATTTCTTCTGCTTCCGCATAGCTGGAGTGGTCTTTCCAGAGCCAGGCTAGGGCATTAAGCTCCCCGGAAAATTCTGAATGAAAAGCCAGGGGAGTAAGATTTTTATCCAGAGGGAGAGGAGTAGAACCAGTGGTGTCTATCCCAATGCCGATAATTTTTTCTGCAGAAAAGTTTTTTCTCTGCTTTTTAGCCTGGCTAAGGGCTTTTTTTACTGCCCGGCTCATAGAAACCAGCCAGTCATTGGGATGCTGGCGGGCAACCAGGTCATTCTTTTCATCTAAAATTACTCCCTGCTCCCCGCTGGGATAGTTTGCCACCGCATCGGTAATTTCTTCTCCACTGGTTAAATCCACCAGAAGCGCCCGAACTGAATTAGTGCCGAAATCTAGACCCAGAACATAAACTTCTTGCCTCATTTTCGCTACTCCTGAATGTTTTGAAAAAATTTAGCAGATAAGGAAGAATTTCTCAAAATCTTTTAGGTTAATAAAAATAGCTAGGGAAATGGTCAAGTTATCAATTCTAAAAATCCCTCAATATATCCTTTCTTACATCTTGGGCACTTCATTCCCTTAACCGGCTCTAGAATTAAGTTAGTATTTCCACATCTGGGGCAGGAGGCAGGTTTAGGGTCTTTGGGAGCCCAATCCCCTGCCCACAATTTTAAAGAATTTTTAACCGACTGGGTGAATTCTGCCAGAATTATATCCTTATAGACCTGGTCGCAGTTGGGGCAGTAAACATCTCCTAAAAAGCCACAGACTCCAATTTCTTCTGCTTCTTTGCTGATTGGCACCGGATGTCCATAGGGTTTGATTTTTCCTTCACGGTCCCGATAAAACTCGTGAGGACCGCTGGTTTGGAATTCATATCCACAGT